>NZ_VOYR01000018.1:0-27853 GCF_013420185.1 Acinetobacter sp. YH01025
TACAATATACAATGTTGATTTTATTTCTAAACTTACCACCTAAACCAGAACTCAACCATTTTAGCTAAATCCTTGTTTATCAACAAGTTTTTATCAACATCACCGCCGATGGATGTGCATTATAGGCCAATTATTTTAACGCGCAACCCCTTTTTCAAAAGAAATATATCGGGTGTTTATTTTATAAACCCAAAAACATATAACTCACTGTTTTATATTATAAATTTATTTTAAGAAAAATTTGCTTAATTTTTAAAACACAAATTTCAAATATAACTCAATGTTTTATATATAATTATTCTTATAGAAAAGCAAAAAGCAGAGCCGAAGCCCTGCTTTTGGTTTAAATGAAGTTCTAATTAGAACTTCATACTAATACGTGCCCAATAGTTACGACCAATATTATTAAATTGCTGATCGGTTGGTAAACCTGTACCTGATGCACCCATTTTGTTTAGATGCTCGGTATAAGTTTTATCCAATACGTTATCAATGCCCACAGACACATCAACACTTTTATTTAGGTTATAACTGCCGTTTAAAGATAGTACACCAAAGCCACTGCTCTCCTTCACATCATAACCCACGATATTTCCTTCACGCTCACTGATACGACTTTGACCATCTACTACACGTAATAATGCGCCTAAAGTATATTTATCCTGCACATAACGCAGATTTAAACGCCCTTCCAAAGGTGAAATTTGTGGTAACGGCGTATTGTTTGTGGTGTTTTCACCCCACGCATACATTGCGCTCACATCTGCCTGCAAAGCATCGGTAAATTGATAACCTATACCAACTTCTGTACCTGCAATCGTTGCATCCACATTTCGCGTTTCAGCTTTATTGTTTGCATTGTACTTGGTCAAGATAAAATCTTGAACCAAACCAACATAAGCCGATGCCCAAGAGCTGAATGCACCATGTTCATGCTGATAACCCAAATCAAGCTGAAGTGTTTTTTCAGTATCAATACTCTTAAAGGTATTGTCACTACCATTACCTTTAACAGGGCTAAACAATTCCCAATAATCCGGCATACGCTCGACATAACCCAAACCGACATACGTTTTGGCATCATGGTGCGGATGTTGATTTTCCAAACGAATAAAACCGCTTGGTAAGGTTTCTTTACGTTGTTGAGCCGTTTGTACTGCGTCTACTTCGACCTGATCAACACGCACACCTGAAACCAACTTATTATGATCGTTGAGTTGATAGCTCAACTCACCAAAACCACCATAAGACTGAAACTCCATATCTGTTTTAACAGGCGAGTTCATACCTGGCATGGTTGCAGAATACATCCCTTTGCCATGTTTATTATTCTGGCTATCCACACCGGTAATAAACTGCAACTTTTCCCATTCATGAGTGACGGCCATTCGGGCATTTAAAGTACGGCGAGTCACATTCATGGCAGATTTAGCTTCTACCAGCTCTTTAGTCATGTGGTGTTCTGCCATTCCCACTTTACGCAGACTATAATTGTCCATCACATGATCATTAAAGTTATAGTTAATCTGCGCTTCAATTTTCTTGATCACATCAGTGATGTTCTGTTTTTCAATGCGTAAACCCAGACTTTCACGGGCAAATTTGGAACCATCCATCATCCGGCCAGCATACACCGCTTCACCATCGGCTTTCCCTCCGGTCAATTCAACCCAGGTGTCTGCATCCGGGGTCCAGCCCAGTGCTACATCAGCATTCCAACGTTCCCAGTCCGATGGCACGGTATTGCCCTCACCATCCTGATAGCTATTCGATACCGAACGGTTGCTATTTAGGCGAATATATTTCTGCTCGTCGCCTGCTGCAACCTCAATATTATGGTCCAGACGGCCAAATGAACCGGCCAGCACACTCAGTTGACCACGATAGTGCTGATCTTCATCAAACTGTTCCGGACGGCGCTCAAAAATCACGGTGGCAGCTGAACCGGTATTGGCATATTGCACGGTTTGTGGGCCTTTAATTACCGAAATCTGGTCATAACTTTCTGGTGAAATATAGGAGGTCGGTGAATCCATACGACTCGGACAGGCACCCAGGTTTTCTGTGCCATCGGTCAGAATTTTAATCCGCGAACCAAACATGCCCCGGAAAGTTACATCGCCATTGGTGCCGGCGCCACTGTTGACCGCGCTAAAACCGACAATACTTTGCAGATAATCTGCACCATCGGTGGCTGGAATCGGTTGAATTGGCTGTTTCGGATCGGCACGGACAATCAGGCCGTTGGCATCATTGCCCTGATGCGCAGTCATCACAATAGGTGCCAGACTTTGGACGGGTGTTGGGGTTTCTGCAAACACAACTGGTGAATAACAAGCAACACAAATCGCAGCCGCAAGAGGCTGTAAAAAGAATTTTGGCTGAGCCATTTTTCATTTCTCACTGGAATACATATAAAACACGGCTTAAGTCATTCAAGACCCAAGCAAAACAAACGCGGTTTTATGCAAACAGTGGCGGTGCCCTACCCTGAGGAATAAGAAATAGTCGTTGCAGTGCAAACCAGACATGCTGGAAAGCTTTTTCAAAAGCGATAAAACGCACTTGAATACGATCAAGCACTTCTTTCACACTGAGTTCTGGCGGTAAAACGAGATTGCCGTACACGGTACAGTACTGGCATTGATGATTGGCATCATGATGATTATGCCCGTCATCTGAAATGACTGGTTGATGCTGACTGTACAGATGTTCGGAATGGGCATGTCCATGCGCTGAATGATCAACCGGCAATAAAAGCGCACGCGTAATGGTTTCACAGACCGGTGCCACCTGATAGGCTTTCGGCAGCAAAGGCTGTAAAAAAACAGCAATCTGTAAAAATACTGCCATCAGTGAGAGCAGTAAACCACTACGAATCAACAAACATATATTCCTGCTTTTGACTGGCCCAAGTATAACAAAGCCCAATCGAAATTGGGCTGTTTTGTCCTGATCTTTTGGTCGCAGGGCTGTTTAGCGTTTAACCGCCACTTTCTGACGCTGACGCACCACTTTTTCGACTTTTTCACGGGCACGCTGGCGCTTTAATGGCGACAGATAATCGACAAAAAGCTTACCATTTAAGTGATCCATTTCATGTTGGATACAGACAGCGAGAAGTCCGTCCGCTTCTAACTCAAATGCTTGACCTTCAAGGTTAATTGCCTCAATTTTTACACGTGACGGACGCTCAACTTTGTCGTATATTTGAGGCACTGACAAGCAGCCTTCTTCATAAGGCTGGGTTTCTTCAGTCAATGGGGTAATTTTGGGGTTAATGAATACCATCGGTTGGTCTTTGTTTTCAGACAGATCCATAACAATCAGCTGAATATGACGGTCAACCTGCGTTGCAGCCAGCCCGATGCCGGGCGCTTCATACATGGTTTCAAACATATCTGCGGCGAGCTGACGAATTTCATCAGTAACTTCTTCGACGGGTTGTGCAATGGTACGAAGACGGGGATCGGGGAAACTTAAAATAGGTAATAAGGCCATATTACGTCCTCAGCTTTGCCATTGGTCAAATAACCGAATGAAGGAATGCTTCATCGAAAAAATGTATGTAAGATCGTTATTATAACGCAACTACATACATAATTTTAGGAATTATGATAATGAAAAAGGTTTTGAAGGGCACATCTTCTTTTCGTGCCTTGGGGTTAAAACAGCAGGCGCTGGCACTTGCTGTCTGTTTCAGTTTTGGGGTGGGCGCAGTCAGTACTGTACAGGCCGCACCGGCACGCAATATCAACCCACCGACCTTACAGGCCAATGCACCAAATGTGTATGTGGTGAAAAAAGGCGATACGCTGTGGGATATTTCCAAGAAGTTTCTGCAAAACCCGCTGCGCTGGCGTGAAATCTGGGCCAGCAACAAGCACGTGAAAAATCCGCACTGGATTTTCCCGGGAGATCGCCTGCTGATGTGTACCTATGATGGCCGCCCGATCATTGGTAAAGATGAAGGTGATGGCTGTGAAGGTATTATCCGTCGTTATACCGGTAACACCACCAGCCTGCAGCCGCAAATCCGGGTCGAGTCACTCAACAATACCATTCCGGTGATTCCACTGGAGTACATCCAGCACTGGCTGGAACGTACCAGCATTATTGCCCCTGAATCTTTGCAACAGACGCCTTATATTTTAGGCACGGCGGATCAGCGTGTCCTGGCAGCCAAAGGCCAGAATGTCTATGCCCGCGGTCAGGGTCTGCAAGTTGGCCAGCGTTATGCTGTGTATCGTGAAGGCGAACCGTATATCTTCACCGATGCCAACGGTAAAAAATACAATGCCGGTCTGGAGCTGACTCAGGTTGCATCCGGTATTGCAGTACGCGGTGAAAATGATATTACCACCCTGGAACTGACCGATACCTACAATGCCGAAGTGCGTCGTGGCGATCGTGTGCTGCCAGAATATGACCCGATGTTACCAACCCTATTCTACCCGACCAATGCCGAACACATTGCAGCAGATGGCCAGGTGGTACGCGTGATGGGTTCAATTGGTACCGCAGCTAAACACAGTGTGGTCACCATTGACCGTGGTCAGGCGCACGGCGTGCAATCCGGTCATGTATTTGCGGTAACTCAAAAAGGCGAAGTGGTCACCGATCCGAAAACCCGTGAACGGGTGCAGCTGCCAGGCGAGCGTATTGGCTATGCCATGGTCTTTAAAACCTTTGACCAGCTCAGCTATGCCTATATTCTGGACAGCGAACTACCAATTAAAGTCGGGGCCGGTATTCAGCCACCGATTATGGAAGATTAAGACTGAGGGATGAGCCATGCTGAATACGATATCACCCGGTCATCTCGCAACGATTCGCCTGTGGTATCTGGTTCAGCATTCACTCCCCAGCTTTTATAAATTAATCCGGCACTTCGGTTCGGCCGCTGCGGCCACCGAAGCCGGCAACCTGCAGCGCTGGGCAGAACTGGGACTGCATCAGAACCATCTGCAACGCGCACGGGATTTTCATCAAGCACAGGCACAAGCCGACTTCCAGCACTTGCTGCAGCGCGTCCAGCAACATACCGATTTTATTCTTATTCCCGAAGATGTCGGTTACCCCACCCAACTGCTGCCCTATACCGACAAGCCACCAATTTTATTTGGCCAAGGACAGGCACAACCTTTACTTCAGCCGCAAGTGGCAATTGTCGGCAGTCGCAAAGCCAGTCCGCATGGCCGGCAGGTGGCTTATGACTTTGCCTATTATTTAAGTGAAAAAGGCTTTTTTATTAACAGTGGCCTGGCGCAAGGCATTGATGAAGCAGCCCATCAGGGTGGCTTGAAACATCAACGTACCATTGCCGTGATGGGTACTGGTCTCGACCTCACCTACCCAGCCACACATCAGGGCCTGCGTGACCAGATTCTGCAACGGCATGGCACTATTATCAGTGAGTTCCTGCCCCAGACTAAACCGCTACAGCAGCATTTTCCACGGCGCAACCGCATTGTCAGTGGACTTAGCCTGGGAGTAATTGTGGCCGAAGCCACGCTGGACAGTGGCTCGCTGATTACCGCCAAACTGGCAGCTGAACAGGGCAAAACCGTGTTTGCCATTCCCGGTCATATCTACAGTGAATTTCATCAGGGCTGCCATCAACTGATTCGGGAAGGTGCAATTCTGGTCGATCATCCGGAACAGGTCATTGAAGATCTGGCCTTGCCAACCCAATGGCTGAGCCAGCAGCAGGCGACCTTATCCGCTACAGCATCTGCAGCTGCCCACCCGACCTTACCCGAACATCTGTTGGCCCTATACAGCCAGCTGGACTGGGTCGGTAAAAATATGGACCAGCTGGCCAGCGAACTGCAACAGGAAACCGCCCATTTAACCGCTCAGTTAATGGAACTGGAGCTGCTCGGGATGGCAATGCAGCAATCGGGGCTATATCTGCGTTGTCGTCCATCGCAATAAGGTTCACAATAGTACACCCCGCATAACCTCGAAAGGTGTACCACATGATTACAACCTCTGTTGCCGAAGCAGCCACTTGTCTACAGCAAGGACAGGTGCTGGCCTATCCTACAGAGGCAGTTTGGGGTCTCGGCTGTGACCCGTATAACCAAGATGCATTTATGCAGATTCTGCAACTGAAACAGCGTCCGATTGAAAAAGGCGTGATTTTATTGGCAGGTCATATTTCCCAGGTAGAACATTTGCTGCACAACCTGGCCGAACCACAGCGTCAACAGGTGATCGACTCCTGGCTCAATCCACCCGCAGAGCGTGCTACCACCTGGTTGTTGCCGGCAGGTGAGCATATTCCCAGCTGGATTAAAGGCCAGCATCCTAAAGTCGCGGTACGTGTAACCACGCATCCGCTCTGTGTCGCGCTATGTCATGCCTTTAGCGGCTTTATTGTATCGACCAGTGCCAATCCGGCCGGACAGGAACCGGCGCGCTCCCTGCAAGAGGCCAGCCAGTATTTTGGCAATCAGCTGAATTATTTAAATGGCGATTTGGGACTCAGCCAGTTACCTAGCCGTATTCTGGATGCTGAAACCGGTGCCGTGATTCGTGACTGAAGATCGGGCCAGAAATGAAAGAAATTTCAGGCAAAAAAAAGCTCAACCATATAGGGATGGTTGAGCATAAAAAAGGATGTGTATCAATCACATCCAGAGGGTATCGAAATCTCTGGGCAAATCAGCAACAGTCGCTGATCTGCGATGGAGCGTATTATGGGTGAACAGTTTAAAAAAAACAAATATATTTTAGCTCTTAAAAAGCAGCTTAAACCTATGATTAATCAACCATTATTTGAAAAAGTTCAAATTATCTTGCTCTTTTTAAAGTGCTTTTTAAAGAAGCTAAAAGCTACTCTCCTCGACTAAAGTCTATTTGCCTTTATTCACGAGATCATTCAAGCAAAAAATTAAGTTTGTTTGTTCGTTTTTTAGGCAATTATTTAGCTTTCAGCAGCACTGGCGCCACAGTTTTTTTCTGGGCCAGCACAATTCCGAACAGAATAATCGCCCCACCAATACTGTGATAAATGGTCCAGGCCTCTTTTAACCAGACAAAGGCAATTAAAGCGGTAAACACCGGCATCAGGTTCATAAAGATACTGGTGCGGTTCGGTCCCAGACGCTGAATCGCCATCATCCACACCAAAGGGGCAATTAATGAAGGGAAAATACTGGCGTAGATCACGCTGCCGGCATTGGCCATATTGATAGCATCAAGACCCAACCAGGCCACAAACGGCAGGTGATACAGCAGTGCAAACAGAATCTGCACATACAGGCTCAGCATTAACGGAATCTGCAGCTGCCATTTTTTCAGAAAAACCCCGTAAAAGGCATAGAAAAACACGGCAATAATCATCAGCAGATCGCCCCACTGACCACCGGCATGCAGCAAGCCCCAAGGATTGCCCTGCCCCATCACATAGATTAGCCCGGCAAAGGACAACAGGCTGCCAATAATGGCGTAGCGATTCGGAATATCGCGCAGAATCAGCATCGACACAAAAATGGTAAAAATCGGAATAAAGGCATTAATAATGCCCATATTGGTGGCGGTGGTGTAATGCGCAGCGGTATAGGCCAGTCCCTGATACAGCACCAGTCCAAAGGCACTCAGCACTGCCAGCTGTTTCAGATGCGGTACAATCAGGGCGCGTTCACGGATCACCCGCGGCAAAATAAACGGGGTCAGAATCAGAAAGGCAAAAAACCAGCGATAAAAACTGATGCTCACCGGCGAGATAAAGTCGGTCACATAGCGGGTCACGACAATATTCAGTGACCAGATCAGTACCGCGCTGACCGGTAAAAGAATGGCCCAAGACAGCATTTTTTCTTGCTGTGTCATATTCTGTTCCTTGTTGAGTCGATCGGCCTGAAGTAGACGCTGCTTCCTGCGCTGAATGAATGCCTTTTCACTTTATTTTTAAACTTTCCTTGTGCCCTCATTCTAGTCCAATTTAACTGCTTTGGGGCAGTTCGCGATGGTGAAATCTTGTGCTGCGTTCAAATTGCTCCATCACTCCACTTTGCTGGGATTCCGCACCTGCTTAAAATATGCCGCATTGACACAGCGCTATACAAAAATCTGCCAAAAGCCGCAGCAATAGGTCTTGCGGGATTGGGCAAAGCCCGTTACAACAGAGAACGACAATAAATCACTTTAGGATAAACACATGGCATCTGTATATGACATTCCGGTCGTGACCATTCAGGGTGAAGAAACCACACTGAACCAGTATCAAGGCAAGGTGCTGCTGATTGTAAACGTGGCTTCTAAATGCGGTCTGACGCCGCAATATGAAGGTCTGCAAAAGCTTTATCAGCAGAAAAAAGAACAAGGTCTGGAAATTCTGGGCTTCCCGGCCAATGACTTTCTGGCGCAGGAACCCGGCAGCAATGAAGAAATCCAGCAGTTCTGTTCGCTGAATTATCAGGTAGATTTCCCGTTATTTGCCAAAATTTCGGTAGTGGGTGAAGATAAACATCCGCTATATGCCCGCCTGACTCAAGCCATTCCTGAGCGAATCGGTGAAGGCCCGTGGTGGAAAGATCTGGTGGATTATGGTCTGACCCCAAATGAACCACCCGAAGTGCTATGGAACTTCGAGAAATTCCTGATCAATAAAGAAGGCGAAGTGGTGGCACGTTTTGCCCCAGATATTCAGGCCGATGACCCACGTATTGTCGATGCGATTAATGCCGAACTGGCGCGTTAATTGTTTACAGTAACAAAGAGGGTCGCGGCCCTCTTTTTTTATAGATCTAGACATCCATAAGCCACGCTAATCACACCGCCTGTTTGCCCTGGAAAATTGTTATTGCTTTGCAACAATCTGTTTTTTATTTAATTAAAGCCCCTATATTAAACTGCAAGATAAAAATTGTGATTGATCTTGCCATGAAACGCGCCTTTTCCCATTTTCTCCTGCCCTTGGGTCTGTTGAGCTCAGGTCTACTGCTGGTCGGTTGTGACCAGCCCAGCGCTCCGGTTTCGGAAGCCGATCCGGATACCGAAATCACCTCCCAGCAGCAAAGCCCAGCGCCACAAGCCGATTTAAAAAGCGGCAATATGTTTTATATTGTGCGCGATGTGGCCGATATGCAGCTGAAAGCCGGTGAGTATGTCGAGCAGTTACGCCAGACCCAGACCGAGCTGCAACAGGCCGTCAACAGTCAGGATCATCAACAGCTACAAAGCGCAGCCAGCAAATTGCAACAGCAATTACAGGGCTTTAATAGCGCCTTAAACAGTTTGAATTTAAAAAGTCAGGAAATTGACAATATTCGCCAGAACATTCTGCAAGCCAATGAACAGGTTCTGGCTTCGCCATTTTTAAATGGTCAGATTGACCTCAGCAAAGTCGACTTTGCCAAAATTCAGCAGCAGATGGGCACAGTACAATCTGAGATGGTGAAACTGGCCAGCATCCTGTTACAGTCAGAGAATGCTGAAAATACTGAAAGCGCAAACACTGATACTGAAAATCAGGCAGCAACTGAATCCTGATCCTCGGGCTCACTGCCCATCTGGGTGGTGAGCTTGTCTGATTCAGACAGTTTCTGGTCTGATTCTGATGGTTAAAATTTAAAAAAAATAATGAGTTCATTTAAAAATAAGAGGTCTGCCATGCAGCATCCACTGATTTATTCTGTTGTACCGGTGACATTCCGTTTAGATCTGAAAGATCCATTTATCTTCTGTGCCCATCATCTGGATCATTTTCCGGCTGGCAATGCCCAACTGGGTCCGCAAACGCCACCACAAAATAAAGAATACAATATGTATTATGGCAATGTGGTGCCCGGTTTCCCTGAGCACCCACATACCGGTTTTGAAACCATTACCTTAGTGGAACAAGGTGTGGTCGATCATTTTGATTCACTCGGCAATGCCGGTCGCTATGCCGCTGGAGATGTGCAATGGCTGACCACCGGCAATGGCGTCGAACACTGCGAGATGTTTCCACTCGTGCATGAAGACCAAGCCAACCCGATGGAACTGTTCCAGATCTGGTTTAATTCATCGCCTGAGCAGAAACAGCAGCCTGCTGATTATAAAATGTTATGGCGCGAGCAGATTCCGCATGTAATTGAAGCCAATACGGCAGGCCAAAAAGCTGATATCCGGGTGATTTCCGGCCAGTTTAAAGAAACTGATGCCCTACCACGTCCACCTCATTCATGGGCAGCACCCGCTGAAAACAAGGTGAATATTTACCTGATTACCCTAGCGCCCGAAGCTGAAGTCACTATTCCAGCCACTAGCGCCAGCTCGACCCGCTTCTGTTATTTCTATCAGGGTAAGAGTTTAGAGCTTGAAGGTCAGCAGATGGACGTGAAACATCTGGCCGAATTGAAATCGGATGCCGAGATTCATTTAAAAGGCGGACTACTTGAATCCCGGATTCTATGGCTTGAAGGTGAGCCAATTGGTGCACCGGTAGCCATGCGCGGACCGTTTGTACTGAATAGCGAAGATGAACTGAACGCTGCCTTTAAACGTTACCGCGACACCCATTTTGGTGAATGGCCATGGCCGAGTCCGGCACCGGTGTTTGAACGCAAGCAGCCACGTTTTGCGACTTATCAGGGTGGTGAGCATAAGGAATATCCTGAACAGCTCTAAATTCTATTTTTATGAGAACAGCTTGGCATGTTTCAGGCTATTTTTATGAAAAATTAAACAATGAAATTATCAGGGTTTGGAAAAATGGATATAGAGCTGGGTTAAGTAAAGATGAAGAAAGTCTTTAGATCAAAAGCAAGTGTTTGCGATTTACACCTTGCAGCAACCGCAAACACAGATGTGGAAATTATTATTTAGGAAGTTGAATAAAAGGCTTAGAACATTTGCCGCCTACTGCCAAACTGTATTTTTCAATCGCCTGCTGACCTTCAGTCTCATCAACCAATTTTACGTTTGCACCACCAACAAATACACCTGGTTTAATGTATTGTTGAACATAATAGTTTTTCCCACTTTGTGTAGTTACGTTCAGGTGATTAGGAGAAAACTCTGATTCTGTAGACACAATATGTGTTTTACCACCTTCTACCTCTGTATAAAAATAAACACCACGTGCAGTTTCACCCAAGCACTCACCATTAACCCAAATATCTTTCTTGAGTCCTGCACCTACAACGCTATTCGAGCGGTACACATAGATTCCTGCTTGACCTGCTTGTGGCGCTTGAATCTTTTTTTGTTGCTGCACTGCTTGTGGATCTGCTTTCGGAACCGAAGCACAACCAACAAAACCTAATGATAATAATAGCGGTAAAATAATTTTATTTGACACCCCAAATTCCCCTTATTTATTTTGTAAGAGGATGAAATATAACAAATATATAAGTTATTTACTAATACATTCCATTAAATAGTATTCATAAAAAAACCACCCTTTCGGGTGGTTTTTTCAATCTTAAACCAGCAATTACATTGCGCGGTTTTTGATTTTGCGGATCGTTTCCAACTGTGCAGCAGTTTCTGCCAAAGCAGCCAAAGCAGCAGCAGCGTCCAAATCGCTCTTTTGATTCGCCAGCAATTGTTCAGCGTGTTTACGCGCTTCAATAATTGCCGCTTCATCCAAGTTTTCTGCACGGACTGCAGTATCTGCAAGAACCGTAACAACGTGCGGTTGAACTTCTAGAACACCACCAGATACATAGATTAATTCTTCTGTACCATTTTCCAAAATAACGCGGATCGCGCCAGGTTGGAGCAAAGTTACCAGCGGAGCGTGGCCAGGCATAATACCCAACTCACCGCCAGCACCTTTTGCAATTAGCATAGTTACAGTGCCAGAGTACAAAGACTCCTGAACACTTACAACGTCACATTGCATAGTCGCCATGAGAACCTCCTAAATTAGGTAGCTAATTAAAGTTTCTCGGCTTTAGCAATCACTTCGTCAATACCACCAACCATATAGAACGCTTGTTCTGGGATGTGATCGTATTCACCAGCTAGAAGACCTTTAAAGCCACGAATCGTTTCTTTAAGCGGTACAAGTTTACCAGGCGCGCCAGTAAATACTTCAGCTACGTGGAACGGTTGAGAGAAGAAACGTTGGATCTTACGTGCACGGTATACAGTAAGTTTGTCTTCTTCTGACAATTCGTCCATACCAAGAATTGCGATAATGTCTTTCAGTTCTTTATAACGTTGAAGAACGTTTTGAACTGAACGAGCAATTTCGTAATGCTCAGTACCAACTACCAGTGGATCTAACTGACGTGAAGTTGAGTCAAGTGGATCGATCGCAGGGTAAATACCTTGAGAAGCGATGTCACGGCTCAATACAACAGTTGCATCCAAGTGAGCGAACGTTGTAGCAGGCGATGGATCTGTTAAGTCATCGGCAGGTACGTATACCGCTTGGATAGACGTAATCGAACCAGACTTAGTTGATGTAATACGTTCTTGAAGAACACCCATCTCTTCTGCAAGTGTAGGCTGATAACCTACTGCAGATGGCATACGGCCTAGAAGTGCTGATACTTCAGTACCTGCTAGTGTATAACGGTAGATGTTGTCAACGAACAATAATACGTCACGGCCTTTACCGTTTTCGTCTTTTTGATCACGGAAGTACTCAGCCATCGTCAGACCAGTCAACGCTACGCGTAAACGGTTACCAGGTGGCTCGTTCATCTGACCGTAGACCATTGCTACTTTGTCTAGAACGTTAGAGTCTTTCATTTCGTGATAGAAGTCGTTACCTTCACGAGTACGCTCACCAACACCAGCGAATACAGATAAACCTGAGTGCGCTTTAGCGATGTTGTTGATCAACTCCATCATGTTTACAGTTTTACCAACACCGGCACCACCGAACAGACCAACTTTACCACCTTTCGCGAACGGGCAAAGTAAGTCAATGACTTTAATACCAGTTTCTAGAAGGTCAGTAGAAGCCGCTTGTTCTGCATAAGAAGGCGCTTGACGGTGAATTGGTAAACGCTCTTCAGTTGCAACTGGACCAGCTTCGTCGATAGGGCGACCAAGAACGTCCATGATACGACCAAGTGTCGCTGTACCTACTGGTACAGAGATCGGCGCGTTAGTGTTAGTTACGTTCAAACCACGTTTAAGACCTTCAGTAGATCCCATCGCAATTGTACGTACAACGCCGTCACCAAGTTGTTGCTGAACTTCTAAAGTAGTTTCAGTGCCATCAACGTGAAGAGCGTCATAGATCTTAGGAACGCTGTTGCGTTCAAACTCGACGTCGATAACCGCGCCGATGATCTGAATGATACGACCGCTACTCATTGCTGTCTCCTCAATTCAAAATAATGTTAAACGGCAGCGGCACCACCAACGATCTCAGAAATTTCCTGAGTAATCGCGGCTTGACGCAGCTTGTTATAAATAAGTTGTAGGTTCTTGATAAGCTCACCTGCGTTATCCGTCGCAGCTTTCATTGCGACCATACGTGCAGATTGCTCACAAGCGATGTTTTCAATCACACCTTGATACACCACAGACTCAATATAACGAACCAATAAACCATTCAGCAGTTCTTCTGCTTCTGGTTCATAGATATAGTCCCAACCGTATTGACGGTTCAGGGTCTTGTCTTCTTCAGCAGCTGCTAAAGGAACAAGTTGTTCGATTTTTTGATTTTGAGTCATGGCATTGACAAAGCCGTTGGACACCAGATAAATACGATCTAACTCGCCTTTATCATAAGCGTCTAACATCACCTGTACAGAACCAGATAACTGTTCAAGACTTGGTGTATCACCTACGTTTGTAGTTGCACCTAGTACTTTACCGCCGTAGTTTTTAAAAAACGAAACCGCTTTTTGACCAATTAAAGCAAATTGAACTTCAATTGACTGCTCTTGTTGCTGTTGTACGTGTTTGACCACTTTTTTGAACAGGTTAATGTTCAAACCGCCTGCCAAACCACGATCTGAAGAAACAATGATATAGCCAACGCGCTTCACAGGACGCTCAACCATATAACGGTGTTTATATTCAGGATTCGCTTGTACCAAATGAGCAATTACACGGTGCATATTTTCGGCATACGGACGGCCTTGAGCCATGCGCTCTTGCGCACGACGCATCTTAGAAGCAGCTACCATTTGCATCGCTCGAGTAATCTTCTGCGTGCTCTTGATGCTAGCTACTTTGGCGCGAATTTCTTTTAAGTTTGCCATACGCTTAACCTAGTATTCGAAGGCCCTTTCGAGCCCTCGAAGGTTGATCCGTGAACCAAACCAACACTAATTAGCAAAGTGCTAAATTAGTAAGTTTGAGTCGCTTTAAAGCTTTCAATACCTGCTTTGATTGCAGCTTCGATGTCTTTGTTGTAATCACCAGTTTCATCGATTTGTTGCATTAACGCAGCGTGCTCTGAACGGAAGTAAGAAATTAACGCAGCATCAAAGTCTACGATTTTCTTCACTTCAACGTCAGCCATGTAGCCTTCGTTAGATGCATAAACTGAAACAGCCTGGTCAGCAATTGAGTAAGGCGCATATTGTTTCTGCTTCATTAACTCAGTTACGCGTTGACCATGTTCAAGTTGCTTACGAGTTGCTTCGTCAAGGTCAGAAGCGAACTGAGCAAACGCTGCCAATTCACGGTATTGCGCCAAAGCGGTACGGATACCACCAGACAATTTTTTGATGATCTTCGTTTGAGCCGAACCACCAACACGCGATACAGAAATACCGGCGTTCACCGCAGGACGAATACCCGCGTTGAATAATGATGTTTCAAGGAAGATCTGACCATCAGTAATCGAAATTACGTTAGTCGGTACGAATGCAGATACGTCACCTGCTTGAGTTTCAATAATCGGCAATGCAGTTAATGAACCAGTTTGGCCTTTAACTTCACCGTTAGTGAATTTCTCAACATAGTCAGCAGATACGCGAGAAGCACGTTCAAGTAGACGAGAATGTAGATAGAATACGTCACCTGGGTAAGCTTCACGACCTGGTGGACGACGAAGAAGCAATGAAATTTGACGGTAAGCAACAGCTTGCTTAGACAAATCATCATAAATAATTAACGCGTCTTCACCACGATCACGGAAGTATTCGCCCATTGTACAGCCAGCATAAGGCGCCAGATACAGCATTGCTGCTGGATCAGCTGCAGCTGCTGCTACAACAGTGGTATACGCCATAGCGCCAGTTTCTTCCAGCTTGCGTACTACGTTCGCGATAGTCGATTGTTTTTGACCAATTGCTACGTATACACACTTAATGCCAGAGTTTTTCTGAGCGATGATCGCATCGATCGCCATAGCTGTTTTACCAGTCTGACGGTCACCAATGATCAACTCACGCTGACCACGGCCAACTGGGATCATTGTATCTACTGATTTATAACCAGTTTGTACAGGTTGATCCACTGATTGACGCCAAATTACGCCTGGTGCTACTTTTTCTACAGCATCAGTTAATTTCGCATCAATTGGGCCTTTACCATCAATTGGGTTACCCAAAGCATCTACGACACGGCCTAAAAGTTCTGGACCAACCGGAACTTCTAATACACGACCTGTACAACGAGCTTTTTGACCTTCTTGAAGGCCTAAGTAGTTACCTAAAACAACGACGCCCACTGAATCCTGTTCTAGGTTCAGTGCCATACCGTATAAGCCGCCGTCGAATTCGATCATTTCACCGTACATTGCATCAGCAAGACCGTGAATGCGCACAATACCGTCGGATACCATAACAATGGTACCTTCGTTTTTAGCGGTCGCGCTGGTGTCCAGATCGCCGATACGCTGTTTAATGAGCGCACTGATCTCGGATGGATTCAGTTGTTGCATTGCGCTATACCTCAATCTTTTTAAAGTTCAGTCTTCTTATATGCAATTACGCAAGAAGACGAGTCCGCATTTTTTCAAGCTTGTTAAGCGCAGAATCATCTATCACTTGGTCGCCTGCACGAATAACAACACCCGCGATTAACGCCGGGTTGACTTCTACTACAATAGAAACCGTGCTGTTGAAACGCTTTTCCAGCGCCGCTTTCAACACTTGTTCCTGGTCAGCAGACAATGGGAAAGCCGATTCAATTACGACGTCCACATTGTTGTTATTCTGTGATTTGAGCTGTTCATATTCTGCTTGAATTTCAGGCATTAAAGACAAACGATCATTTTCAGCAAGCAAAGTCAAAAAGTTTGACAATGCTGCAGTCTGGTCTTCACCTAAAACTTTCGCAAAAACACTCACCTGCTCTGCAGGAGTAAGCTCAGGGCGATTTAAGTAAGCTGAAAATGCTTCGTCTTGTACCGCAGCACTGAGCAATGCTAGTGCTTGTGACCAACTGTCAGTTGCACTTTGCTCAGAGGCATAAGCATATGCTGCTTTCGCATATGGGCGTGCCAACGTCAAGAGTTCAGCCATATTTCGCCTCGCTTAAAGTTTAGCAGCCAGCTGGTTCAGCATGGCATTGTGAGCTTCTGCGTCAACTTGCTGGCTAAGAATTTTCTCAGCACCGGCAACTGCCAAAGCAGCGACTTGTTGACGTAATTCTTCGCGAGCAGCATTGATTTCAGTATCAACAGCTTCTTTCGCCTGTTGACGGATACGCTCACCTTCAGCAGATGCTTGAGTACGCGCTTCTTCGACCAATTGTGCTGCACGACGGTTCGCTTGTTCGATCAATTGAGCCGCTTGTGCTTTCGCTGCGTCTAGCTCTGCCTTAACTTGTGCTTGCGCATCAGCAAGGTCAGCTTTTGCTTTTTCAGCAGCATTTAAGCCATCAGCGATGCGACGCTGACGCTCACTAATCGCATTGATTAGTGGTGGCCATACAAACTTCATGCAGAATGCGACGAAAATCGCAAATGCAATCGCTTGGCCAATCAATGTGAGGTTGATATTCATTGCTATTCCTCAAATAGTGGATTTTTGGGAATTAAGCTGATTAACCTACAAATGGATTAGCGAAGATGAAGAACAAGCCAATACCAACACCGATCATAGGCACAGCATCAAGAAGACCCGCGATTAAGAACATACGAGTTTGAAGTTGTGGAGCCAATTCTGGCTGACGTGCAACAGCTTCAAGGAAGCGACCGCCCAAAAGACCAAAACCAATCGCAGTACCTAAAGCACCGAAAGCGATCAAGATAGCAGATGCAATTGCAACTAGACCTAAAGTGAGTTCCATGAAAAATTCCTCAGAGGTTAGGTTTTATACCAAATTAAGTTAAAAAATTGTGTGCCCAACCGCCCGATGACAGTTAGGCCATACCATTAATGCTTTTCGCTTGCCATGCTCATGTACACGATTGTCAACATCATGAAAATGAATGCTTGTAGCGTAATAATCAAAATGTGGAAAATCGCCCAAGGCACAGACAATGCCCACTGGATCCAGAACGGTAATAACGCGATAAGAATGAAGATTAACTCACCCGCATACATGTTACCGAACAGTCGTAGAGCCAATGAAACTGGTCGCGCCAAGAAAGTAGTCAATTCCAACAATAAGTTGAATGGAATTAAAAGCACTTTAGCAACTGGATTACTTGGGTTAAATGGGTTAAGTGCCAACTCACCAACGAAGCCGCCAACACCTTTCTCACGAATACTATAGAAAATAATTAAGAAGAATACAGAAATAGACATACCTAAGGTAATGTTTGGATCTGTAGTCGGAACAATTTTAAAGTAAACCTGATGAGGGTCCACACCCAGCATAGATGCAATCGCCTGTTGAGCTACATAAGGAATAAAGTCAACAGGGATTAAATCCATCAAGTTCATGAGGAAAATCCACACGAAAATGGTTAATGCTAAGGGTGCAATTAATCGAGACTTCCCATGGAAGGTATCACGTACACTTGAATCTACAAACTCGATAATCACTTCAATTACTGACTGGAATTTACCAGGCACGCCTGAATTTGCAGCTTTCGCGACAATCCAGAACAATAAACAGAAGATCAGACCAAGTCCGATAGACCAACCCATTGAATCCAAGTGAATAGCAGTGAACCCCATCTGTTGAGCTTCTTCAGCAGACTCAGCCAACTTCCATGAACCGTCTGGCATTTTGCCGTACGTCATGTTGGTCAAGTGATGCTTGATATACTCGGTCGAAGTAAGGGCATGTTCTTCAGCAGCCATAAATCACACCTGGTCAATGTCAAAAACAAAAGAGGGAACGAATATCGCGTGCTGCTTGATATCTCGCTCATCTCCTAAAAACTTTTCAATTTTTGCTGCGCCTATACTCGTTTTTGTAGACGTGACACCCAAAACGGAGCGACCCACGACATGGCCTGAACGAGAATAAAACCACAAAACAATGCAACCGGAGACAACGGCTCGACATTGCTTAAAATTAAAATGAATCCTACGATCACAATCGCAAACTTACCGAGCATGCCCCTATACATGTTCGACAGAACTTGTTTAGATGCTCTCGCGCCTGCTGCGCGGAACGACTGCCAGGAAAAATAACAACTTGCAACCCAACATACCAATGCACCAAGTGCGGCACTCAAGGCGGCTGTAGCATCTTTGAATATCCAGGCAATCAATGCAGCAACAGGTATCATGAATGCTTGCAAGAAGACCAAAGCTTTCGCTAATCGTCGGTCAATCAAGCGACTAGTTCGGCTCATTTACTTTCCACTCACAGCATAAATGCTTGACAAGTTTAACTGATGATCGTTTTTTATCGCAGGCATTATAGAGTTACACCCCTGAACATGCAATCTTTTCCCGATCTTAGTCGTATTTTTTTGCACAACTGTAACCGTATTGTCATAATTCAAATTTGCCGCCAAAACGCGCTATTTTTGCGCATTTATTACACATTTTTGCGTTTGGGTAGCCAATTTCTGCCAGGCCTGCACAAAGTCCCCTGCCCCACTCATACTTTCGTCGACCATTTGAAACACAATCGGATTCAGGCGCTGATACTGGCTCTTGCTGGCATGACCTTCGGCCAGTAAACACATTTTCGTGTTTGGACGATGATCATTCATATATTTAATTTGCGCCACCGTCGGAGCGACATGCGGATCATGGGTCAGTGCGCCGGCAAACTTCAGGTTCAGCGGACGTTCCAGATATTGATAGGCATCATGATAAGACCAGTAGGCTTTGGCCGAGGCTTTGCTTTTAAACTTGTCTGCGGTCAGGAGCAGCTCTTGGGCAAAGGCACGGGCATTGGCCCAGTACTGTTCACGCTGCTCAGGCACCTGCTGGGAACGCAAGGCCGCAATAAAAAAGCCAATACGAATGGCATTGTTCGGATCAAGCCAGACATGCGAGTCGACCGTATCTTTTAATGCTGCACCACGAGGGCTACGCTGTGGTAGCGTTTGCAAAATGCCAGAATCTAGCAATGAAATAGCTTTGCTCTGATTGCTGAACAGTTTTTCTAGAGGCGCTTCATGCGCTTTGCCCAGCCAGATCACCAGACCTGCATCCTGAATGGTCTTGCGATGTGCAGGAGTCAAACTGACATCATGTCCGGTCTGGTCGGCCAATAATAAGGTCGGGGTTTCTATGCCTTGTGTAATTTCCTTGGCAATCAGATAAATCGGCTGTGTCGAAATAACAAGACTTTGAGACCAACTCAAGGTACTGAACAAAGCCAGAGCACAGAAGGCGAAAAAACGGGACATGAGCGCAAAATCATAAAACAGGATAGATGTTATATTATAACAAAATAACAAAAATACCTATGTATAATCGAATCTGACTATACTTCATGTTAAAATTTAATGTCCGATTTTCCTCCTACATTTCCTTGGGGTAGCTATGAGCTTATGTTCTCATGAACATCATGATGCATTACATGGCGTGCACGACCATCAAAATATTGAGCAGCGTCTTGCTGAAGCCGAAAGTCTCTGTGCCGCCACAGGTGCTCGCCTGACCCCACTTCGTCGTGAAGTGCTGGAACTGATTTTAAATGCCTCGGGCCCGATGGGGGCATACGACCTGCTGGCCAAAATTAAAAGTGAGTCAGATCGTCCGGCGGCACCACCAACCGTGTACCGCACCCTCGACTTTTTATTAGAAAAAGGGCTGATTCACCGTTTAACTTCTATTAATGCCTATATTCCCTGCTGCCATCCGCGCGAAGGCCATCAGGCGGCGTTTTTAATTTGCACCGAATGCAAAGTGGTCAAAGAAGCTTCTGCGCAGGGTTTACTGCAGCAACTGGCAGAGCTGTCGGCTTCGGACCACTTCACCGCCCATCACAGTATTATCGAGATTTCTGGTTTATGTCAGCACTGCGCCAGCAAACGCTAAGTCCTGCGCCGCTGATTCGCCTTGAACAGATTCAAGTCCGGATTGATGAGCGTGATATTTTAAAACAGGTCGATTTCTCTTTGCATGAGAAAGAAATTGTCACGCTCATTGGTCCGAATGGTGCCGGCAAATCGACGCTGATTAAAGTCATGCTCGGTATTGTCAAACCCACGGCTGGCAAAGTACTGGCCGATAAAAAACTAAAATTCTCCTATGTGCCGCAGAAATTCAATCCTTCACACAGCTTGCCGTTAAGGGTCAAGGATCTTCTGGCTTTAGAAAAATGTAGCAGCACGTTAAAAGCAGAAATTATCCGCGATACCGGTATTGCCAAGCTGGAAAATTCCAAAGTGCAGCAATTGTCAGGTGGTGAACGGCAGCGGGTATTACTGGCCCGCGCCTTATTGCGCCAACCCGATGTGCTGGTGCTGGATGAACCAATGCAGGGGCTGGATATCCAGTCGGAAGCCGAGCTGTATGACTATGTGCGTAGCCTACCAGAAAAATATGGCTGTGCCGTGCTGATGGTCTCACATGATCTGCAATGGGTCATGCAAGGCACGCATCGGGTGGTATGTTTAAATAAACACATTTGCTGTAGCGGCTTGCCCGAAAGCGTGCAGCAGCATCCGGAATATCAGGCCATTTTTGGCACCAACCGGGTGTTCTATCAGCATCATCATGATCATTGTGCGCATGGCGACCATGCCGAGCCGTGTCAGCATGATTCCCGTCCCCATATTCACCCTGAACCGGAAGTCTAAACCATGATGGATTGGTTATCGTTATTACTTCCGGCCTGGATCATGGGCACTTTACTGGTGTTTCTGACCGCGCCACTCGGCTGTCTGATGCTGTGGCGCCGGATGTCTTTTTTTGCCGATACCATGGCACATGGCACCTTATTAGGCGTGGCCATTGCCGGCGCCTTGAGCTTACCGCTGTGGATGGGCGTTACATTTTTAGCCTTATTACTGGTTGGTATTCTTTGGATTCTGCATGATCCGCGCTTACCGAATGATGCCCTGCTGGCCTTATGCTCTGCGACCCTGCTCTGCTCCGGTCTACTGTTTATCCAGCACATTCCAAGCCTGCGCCCGGAACTGCTCAGCTACCTGTTTGGTGATCTGCTCACGATCTCCTGGGCTGATTTACCCATCTTTGCGCTGGTGATTGTCGGTGCACTGCTGGTTCTATATAAGTATTGGCAAGCCCAGATTCAGATTGCCATTGATCCGGATATTGCTGCCAGTGAAGGTATTCATGCCCAGTGGCAACGTCTGATTTTTATGTTGCTGCTGGCCCTGTTTACGGTTCTGGCATTACGCGCGGTCGGCTCGCTATTGATGGGTGCGCTGCTGGTGATTCCGGCGCTCACGGCACGACTGCTGGCGCATTCTCCGAAACAGATGGTGATTTGGGCTTTTGTGATTGCACAAATTGGGGTAACGGTTGGTTTATGGTCCAGCGCCGGCTTAAATACCTCGACCGGTCTGACTATTGTGCTGACCATGGCGGTGATTTTTGCCCTGATCTTTACCATACAGAAATTTAAAAAACTGGCCTAAACAATCAACCGAAAGGTTCCATCTAGCCCTCTCCTCTTTATCATTGAGAGGGGAAAATCAACATCTATTACTGATGCACCAGACTTAATAAAAATGCAGCACCAGCAAACAGACCGGCAAACGTCCGGTTCATGACTTTCTGCTGACGCGGTGACTTTAACAATCTTAAAACCTTAGCTGCCAGGCCGGTATAGCCCGCCATCACAATCAGATCAATCGTAATCATGGTTGCTGCCATAATCAGATATTGAATCCACTGCGGTTTGGATAAATCCAGAAATTGTGGCAAGACAGCCAGCAAAAATACAATCGCTTTCGGATTGCTCATATTCACCAGAAAACCGTTCAGCAGCAGTCGTCCAGCTGATTTCTGTGGTAAATCCTGCCGGATTTCAATCGAGTGTACCGGCGCTTTCCATTGCAGATAGGCCAGATACAGCAGATACGCTACCCCGAACCATTTCACTGCCAGAAAAGCCCAAGGCGTGGTCGCAAATAGCACGCCCGCGCCGGCCGCCACAATCGCAATCTGTACCAGCAGCGCCAGTTGCAGCCCGATGGCATTCCAGTAACCATGACGAAAACCGTAATTCAGCCCACTCGACATCGAGGCAATCGCACCTGCGCCCGGCGACACACTAATCACCCAACAGGCCAGCATATAGGCCAGCCAAATCTGATAAGACATGGTAATTCACCACAAAAATGACAGATTATTATATGACGATTCATCTTTTAAGTGCGCAGTAAAGAGGCAATAAAAATCTGATCCAGAGACTGTTAAGCTGCTACCGGTTCAGGCACAATAGTTTTAGTGATTGATTATTAAAAACTTAGGAGCCATGAATGACAGCTCAATCTGTAATCTTGCCATTACCTTCAGATCATGCCCGTTTTATTGTTTTACGTTTAAAAGATTTAACTCTTGAGCAATTAAAAGAAAAATTAGCTGATCTTTTTAATACCCGTGATCGCCTGATTACCCAGCATCCTCATGCACAAATTAAAACTGCCGTGGCCTTTGGACCTGAACTTTGGGCACAACTGTACTCCCAAACTCCAGCTGGCTTTAAGCAGTTACAACCGATTGAAGGCGCATTCCAGATGCCTGTCGTACCGGCAGATGTACTCATTCATATTGCCAGTGCCCGTGCGGATATCTGTTTTGCCCTGAGCCAGTCTTTCTTTGAGGGTATTCAGGATCAGGTTGATGTTCTGGATGAGCGGGTCTGCTTCCGCTATTTTGATGGCCGCGACATGACCGGCTTTATTGATGGCACAGAAAACCCGCAATTCCCGGATGACCGTGCTGAAGTCGCTTTACTGGGCGAAGATGCCGGCATTTTTGAAGATGGTTCCTTTGTCTTTGCCCAGCGTTATGCACATGATTTAGATAAATGGAAACGTCTGAAAGTCGATGCACAAGAACAAGTGATGGGTCGCACCAAACTTGAGTCGATTGAGCTGGATGATGAGGTGAAACCTGACAATGCCCACGTCGCCCGTACCGTAGTTGAAGATGATGAAGGTGAAGAAATGGAAATTCTGCGTCATTCCCTACCGTATGGGGATGGGCAAGGTGACCAAGGCTTATTCTTTATTGCCTATACCAAGGATTTAACCATTCTGGATGCGATGCTTGAGCGTATGTTTGGCACCTCGGGAGATGGTATTCATGACCGTTTACTGCATTTTGTCACCGCTTTAGATGGCGCTTACTACTTCGCTCCAAGTGAAGAGTTGCTGGAAACAGTGCTGGAAGGATAATTTATAAAGCCGACGAGAGTCGGCTTTTACCATTCAGAAAAAAGATGAACTATAACCAGAATACTAAAAGGACTCATAGCTATTTATTTTTATATTTCCTAAATTTATCTACACTTTAAAACTGCATCATTTGGGAATAAATTCAAATAAAATTCAAAATTTTTATTGATATCAATATTCTTATGACCTAATACGGTTTCCTTATTTATTAACTGAAGCTCATTTGAAATAACATGTTCATCCTTGTACTCTGCCATCAACTCTGTCAGCTCTTTATCCTCTGCAGTTCTATAGTCTACAATTCCACCCTCATATTTATAAATAAAATGATTAGTTTCTACTAAACTTAATAGGCTAAATTTAAAATTATAAACCTCCTTCCCATAACTACTTAATAGCTCAACATGAAGTCGGCAAAAATTATTTTTTTTGATAATTTAGCAATACCTCCTTGATCGCTTAATTGCAAATCAACAAGATTCAATTCAAAGATTTTCTCATCTGCAATAGTATTCTGATCCACTTCAGCTGAACGACTAATTTCTGAAGAGCCACATCCAAATAAAGTTATAAAAATACAACTCAAGAAAATTTTCAAAAACATTCAATTCCCTTTAATTTTACTTTTTTATTCTCGAATTTAGTGACTTTTCTAGTATTTTTATTTGTATAAGCCACTTCATAAAGTAAATATCCTTGGGACATAAAACGATATTTCCCAGTGATTTTACCATCTATAATTTCATTCATTGAACGATAGATTTCTGGCTGAGCATTATCACCCATATCTACTTCTTCTATTTCATAGGGGTCTGAAAGATTTATATCTCTCATATAGGGGAAATATTTAATTTTTTTGACTTGAAGATAGTAAATAGGAACTAATAATATTGATTTTTTACCATCTGATAAGCAATAAAATTCATGACTAGAGTGAGCCAATGAATATGATGATAATAAAATGATAAAAATTAATACATAAATATTTTTCATAATTTTTCAACCTTATCATTTATTACCTTATAGTAATAGAGTTCCTCTCCCCCTTAAGGAGAAAACTAGAATAGGGAATTTTTAATTAATTACAATTCTTATTGATAATTCTTGGACTTATAAATTTCTTTAATTCATAAAATTTTAAAATGAAAAATCACAAAATATCAGATATCAATATATAACCTTTTACTACTTTCCCACCCATACTTAAATATTCAATATTTAAGTAAAATTCATCTTTATTTTTTACAATATTTTTTATCCTTACAATATCCCCATTAATTAAATAAGATCTTTTCTTATTAAAATATTGATCAAATAAAAAAGCCTTTCTTGAGGATACTTCAACTTTCTCGACTATTTTACCTAAGTCACTCTTCAATATATAAATATTATTAGGATTTGAAAAAAAAGTAGTTAAATTTAAGTTTGGAGCTAAAGTCCTCCATTCTTCTTTCAATATATATTTCCCAGACTCTAAAAGATATATTCTTTTATAGCTTATTGCTCCATCTTTAAACCTTTCAATAATTCTATTTTTTTTAAATTCTGGATCGTATAATGGACTCAAATAAAACTCTTTTACCTCTTTAGAAGATATCTCAAAAATCCTGTATTGACCACTTGGGTTGCAATCCTCTGTGTAATTCACCACCAAATATTTATACTTACTATCATTTATTTCCTCTAACCAAAAACCATTTTTATTATAACAGTAGTCACTACCATTGAATAAATAAAATTTTTCTCCCCCTTTCCTATAGTAAATATTATTATCTTCTTTTACTAAAATATCTTTTGCTGACAAATTACCTGAAAAAATCAATAATAAAAAAATGAAAAATTTATTTAAAACCATTCCTTTTCTCCACTTCTCTCAATATTTTTATAAATAACTTCTTTCTTTCCAACATCCCATTATTTCCACCATTTATTCTCTTACTCACAGACTCAACTACTTTTAAATGATGACTATCACTATAGTTACTATTTAAATCTGGATACCCTTTATAAATTAAATTATCTGCATTTTTAAATATATTAAATGCCCATACAGAACTTTCCACTGCATGAAATAAGTCATCACAAATTAATTCTGGGTTACTAACTACATCTATTCCTGAGTAGTTTTTATATTTTTTATATGCACTTTTCCAAGTTAGCTGAATTAGACCTCTTCCTTTATACTTAGGACCATCTCCAAAAGATGTATTTCCTTCAGCTAAGATTTGATTTCTTCTTCGACATGCTCGACTATTTTTAATGTCACAAACAGATGGCGGAAAGTTAGATATATCATAATCTTTCCCACTAGCATATTCAATTAAGGTATTAAAGTGGTCACACTCATGATAAATTTGTGCTAAAAAATGACATAACATTAATTTATCTTTTAAATTATGTTTTCTAAGACTTTTATTCAACTCAGGAACAAACTCTTCTGGCGTAGTATTTTGTGTTGATCTCCCATTCATTACGCGATGAGAAAATAGTTTTCTAGAACCATAAACAGCTTTAAAAAAGCTTAACGAAATAATATCTTCTGAATCATTATCAATCCTTTTATCTAAATTAGGTTTATTCTCCTCTGTGGTTCCTTCAATAATATCAACATCTAGATGTAATTTAATAGCTTCCTCTTTAACTCTTTTGGCCACATAACTTACTGGATCTAAAGGTTTTCCATCTGGTTTGAGTACAGTAAATTGTAATCTCTGCCCAACCATACTTATTAACGGCAGTTTTCCATTGGAAATCGAATAAACCTTTTTCTTCCCGGTAGCTACAATTAACATCTCAATATTTGTTTTTTCAATAACGTAATTACTACCTTCACGATCTACAAGTGTTAGTGTAGAAGTACTTTTAAACTTTTCATAGGGTTCATCTAATTGAATCAGAATAGGTTTTTCTGTGCCATTACCTGAATTAAGCGATCTTTTTAAAACAAACTCATCATTCGATGTTAAGGCTAAAAATTCAATATCACGATTAGCCGAAGAGAGGACTTCAACTCT
Source organism: Acinetobacter sp. YH01025 (assembly GCF_013420185.1). Classification (NCBI taxonomy): domain Bacteria; kingdom Pseudomonadati; phylum Pseudomonadota; class Gammaproteobacteria; order Moraxellales; family Moraxellaceae; genus Acinetobacter; species Acinetobacter sp. YH01025. The sequence continues at coordinate 26,605 of NZ_VOYR01000018.1, forward strand.
TCCTTGATCATCTGTAATACGTTCAAAACTTTTCTTTCCCTTTGGTCGTGTTTGTATCGGAAAATTAGCCATAATCTTTCCATGAACATCAACCACTTGAAAAGGTGTTACCACCAAACCATTCTGAGAAATCGTACTATTCATTTGTCGATATTCTTCAATGGTGTTAGGTAACTGAATTTTTATAGGATGCTCTGAAGAGGAGAGTGTCGAAGAATTAATGACCTTCACCACAGTATAATCAGATGCCTTCGGTGGTTTTGCTAAAATTTCTACCATCCGATTAGGAGAAGCTTGAAAGACAAATAAGCCATCTGTATCTGTTTTCTTCAGATTCTCTCTCGATGAATTTTGATAACGTGATTTCACCTTCAGATTTCTGACATATCGTCCAGATTTATCATAAAACTTAGAGGTAATGGTCACCAGTTTACTCATGATTCAATATCCTCGTGTGTAGACACCTCATCCTCCTGATCTTCTTCTATTTCTTCGAGCAAATAATCAATCTGTTCATCACTCAATGCTCCACTCAAATGTGTATGCAAAGAGTTAAAGCCCAGTGCAATAAAGTCAGTTGACTGCGGCGTATAGAACCTAAAAGTACTCAATTGATGTTGTTCATTTAATATGGATTTATTGGTTTTCAGAAGCTTTCCATCAGTTTGATCAATCACAAAAATTTCTTTTTCTCCTGCAGATGAGCTATTCCATTGATAATTGATTTGATTACTAAACAATGTTGCCATCTGAGGTAAGCTCATCTTCGGTTCAACCACATTCTGTGGCTGTAAAAACAGATGCTGCCCTGCTTTCACCTCGAACTTGCCACCCGTGGTCGGTAACACGCCTGAACCACTAATCTCAATCTGACTTCCTCCAGCGACCAATATAATTTTTTTACTCGCCTTAACTTCAATCCTGTCTTCTGTGGAGATGACCTGCACCCCTTTCCTGGCAATAAGATCTGCGCCACCCCCTTGGGCCTGAATCTCAACCTTGCCTTTACCGGCATATAAGCGTGCACCCTGTTGGGCTGCAAACAGGCTCAGTTTCTGGCTGGCATGCACAATCAAAGATTGCTGTGTGCTGAGGTTAATACTCTCTCCAGCACTGTGGCTGATCTGACCATCCGCAGAGAGATGCACATCTTGCTGACTACTTAAGGCAATAGAGTTTGGTGCAGCCAATACCATGATCGCAGACTTAAAGGCATCTGCTTTGGCAGGGTCGTCATTGGCCAGTGTTT
>NZ_VOYR01000019.1:0-21888 GCF_013420185.1 Acinetobacter sp. YH01025
AGATCAGTTCAGCACATAAGCCCTGATTGAGCTGGTGTTCACCGTCGATGCGCTGCAAGAAAACATCGGTATTTAAGGCAGGCTGAGAAAATTGAATATGGAGGGCACGTTTTTGTGGGCTGAGGCCGGCCTGCTCCAAGGCAGTATGGATATGAACACGGGTTATCATTGTTATAAAAGCTATTGTTTTAATTTGCCCCGATTCTAAACAATGCTTATTTTTTAATCCAGTCTCCCGCTTTCATTTCGGGGCTACAAACCGCCTGTTTCCGACCAGTTGCGATCAACAGCTGCCCTAAAAAAAAGGAGCCGAAGCTCCTTGTTGTGTTTGTCTATATTTTAGAAGGTAATCCGGCGATAACTGCGGTATTCCGGTTTCCAGAAATTCGCCTCAATCGCCTCTGCCAGTAACTCGTCACTGATTACCGGCGCTACACCGGCCAGCATCGCCGCTTTAGCCACTTTAAAGGCAATAATTTTCGAAACCTTCTGGATTTCATTTAAATCCGGCAGCAGATCAGCGGCGGGATCAAGCAGCATCGGCGAACAGTCTGCCAGTGCATTACTCGACGCCATCAGCATACTGTCTGTGACTCGGGTCGCGCCGGAGGCGACTACACCCAAACCAATACCCGGGAAAATATAGGAGTTATTACACTGTGAGATATGATAAATCTTGCCATGATAATTCACCGGTGCAAATGGACTACCAGTTGCAATCAGCGCCTTACCTTCAGACCATTGCAGGATATCAGCCGGCACCGCCTCAACCCGTGAGGTTGGATTCGACAGTGGCATTACAATTGGTCGCTCACAATTCTCCGTTAGTGTGCGAATAATTTCTTCGGTAAACAGCCCCGGCTGACCCGATACACCAATCAATACCGTTGGTTTGGCATGTTTGACTACATCGAGTAGTGAAATCATGTCATCGGCATTGCCCCAGGCTGCAACCCGTTCAGGCGGCTGTGCCAGTTTGCGCTGGAAGTCCAGCAGATTCGGCTGGTTTTCGGTGATCAGGCCAAAACGGTCAACCATAAATACCCGCGCACGCGCTTCGGCATCGCTTAAACCTTCATACATCATCTGCGCAATAATCTGCTCGGCTATGCCGCTACCAGCAGAACCGGCACCGAGGAAAGCCACCACCTGATCTTTCAGCTGTTTACCAGCGGCACGTGAGGCAGCAATTAAACTGCCCACCGAAACGGCCGCGGTACCCTGAATATCATCATTAAAACAGCAAATCTGGTCACGATATTTGTTTAACAATGGCATGGCATTGTTCTGAGCGAAATCCTCAAACTGGATCAGCGCTTTTGGCCAGCGGCGCTGGATCGCGGCAATCACTTCATCAACAAAGGCATAGTATTCATCGCCGGTAATCCGCGGCTGATTCCAGCCCATATAAATTGGATCATCCAGCAGTTGCGGGTTGTTGGTACCTACATCTAAAGTAATTGGCAAGGTATAAGCCGGGCTGATCCCACCACATGCGGTATATAAGGATAATTTGCCAATCGGAATGCCCATCCCGCCAATGCCCTGATCACCAAGACCTAAGATGCGCTCGCCATCAGTGATTACAATCACCTTCACGTTTTTCTTGTTCACATTTTGCAGAATGTCATCAATATGGCCGCGGTCCGGATAAGCCAGGAAGATGCCACGATGACGGCGGTAAATATCAGAAAAACGCTGGCAGGCCTCACCGACCGTTGGGGTATAAATAATCGGCATCATTTCACTTAAGTGATGCTCAATTAAGTGATAGAACAGGGTTTCGTTGGTGTCCTGAATATTTCGTAAATAAATATGCTTGTTGATGGCATCGTTAAACGACACATACTGCTGATAGGAGCGCTGACTCTGTTCTTCAATGCTCTCGATGGCATGTGGAAGTAAACCGTGGAGATTAAAATGGCGGCGTTCCTCTTCTGTAAATGCACCGCCTTTATTAAGCAAAGGCAGCTCCAGAAGCGTGTTTCCGGCATAAGGGATGTAAAGCGGTTTTTTGGTGGCTGAATTCGCTGATGTCATTTCCGATCTCATTATTCGATGATCCAGAAGGAGGCTCAAAGCAAAAGTTCCTCTGGGAGATAAGCTAGCTTAGCCCGTTTTGAGGACAATAGGGTATTTAGAAAATTGATAATGATTTGTGGATAATTTAGGTACTGAATAAATTTGTCCAATCCGGCATCCAGTCACGAAATAACGCTTTCCCGAAGCTCAAAATGCGGTTTTTTATACCCAAATCAATCCCCTGCCTGTTTAGCTTACAAATCCTCGACCCATCAGGATGTAGTTTTTCGCTGTTTTTCTGTTACATGCAGCCAGTGCAGATTTTTCAATTGGCCTCAATTTGGGTATGCTCTGGGGCAAAACACAACGACATATTTAAAAATCATGTATATCAAGCCATGGATTACACTGGGCGGTTTGGCCGCTGTGCTGGGGTTAGGCGGCTGCCAGACCCTTTCCAATACCACTGAAAAAGTCAGCGATCAGGTGACCGGTTTATTCTCCAGTAAAGACAAAGCACCGAAAATCGACAAAGATGGCGTGGTGGATATCAGTAAAAAAACCCTGGAGCAACTGGAAAAATTTACTGTCAGCATGCCCACTCAACAATGGGTCTATATTGAAAATGAACAGCTGGGACGCTATCAGCTGAAAAACAAGGCTCAGGATGGAGTGATTCTGACTCTGGCCCTGCACTGCAAGATCAGCAGCCAGCGACCAACCTTCTCGCTGAGCAGTGCCGAAGGCAAGACATTGTTAAAGGCTTATGATCCGAATGCCGGACAGATCCAGTTCCTGCTCGACAATCAGAATTATGGCAATCCTTTTAATGTACATACCGATGAGCCATTGAAACGCTTCCAGGCAGCCATTGCGCAGGCCAAGGTGATCAAGATTTTTAATGCCTCCCGGCTTTATACCTTCCAGAATGGCAATGCCGATCTGCTGAGTAAACCGGTGTCCTGTCAGGAGTCTGGTGCATCGAGCTAAATGCTATTTGGGTGCGCCCGGCATATCCACCAGCATCGCGGTAAACCGGCGCACCAGCGGCAACACCACCAGCACCACCGGAAAGGCAATGGCCCAGGAAATCATCCAGTTCTGGAACCACAGTGTGATCAGTCCTTCGACCCAGCCCAGCGCACGCAGCATATTGACCATGGAAATAATACCGCTCATCAGGCCAGACAGCAGCAGCGGCATAATAATGCCCGCCCATTTTGCTGGCAGTTTAGGAATATTGGCGATGATTACAGGACGTTTGGCGTGCATGCGTGCTCCTACAGCGGGACAAATCCGTCATTGATCAGGTCATTTCATGGCCATGGTAGCATTTTCAGGCTACAGATGGCGCAGAATGTCGGACAATCTTCATTCACTACAAATGCGTTCACCTAAAGACAGTGAAATTTGCTATATTTGCTGTTTTTCTGCGACATTTATTTTTCGACTGATTATGAATACGGCAATCCAAGCAGCTCTTGAACATGCAGTGCAATCCCTTCAAGCAGAAGGTGTCCTCCCAGCAGACTGGAACAACACCAGTAATTTGACGCGAACCAAAGACCGAAGCCACGGTGACTTTGCCTCAAATATCGCCATGATTGCCTCTAAAGCTGCGGGCATGAAGCCGCGTGATCTGGCCGAAAAAATTCTGGCTGCATTGCCAGAAGTGGCAGACATCAGCAAAGCAGAAATTGCCGGTCCGGGGTTTATCAACTTCTTCTTAAATGCCGACCAGCGTTTTGCCATTCTTGATCAAATTCAGGCGCAGCAAGACCAGTTTGGCCGCACCAAAGTGAACGCGGGCAAACGCATTCAGGTTGAATTCGTTTCTGCCAACCCGACGTCCAGCCTGCACGTGGGTCATGGTCGCGGTGCTGCTTATGGCATGACCGTTGCCAACCTGCTCGAAGCCACTGGCGCGACCGTAGATCGTGAATACTATGTGAACGATGCCGGCCGTCAAATGGACATTCTGGCAACATCAACTTACCTGCGTTATCTGGAACTGACCGGTCAGGAACTGGTATTCCCGAAAAATGCCTATCAGGGTGATTACGTTAAAGAAATCGCGCAAAGCATTATCGACCAGGATGGTGATGCTTATGTACGTCCAGTGGCCGATGTCTATAAAGATGTACCGGAAGATGTGCAGTATGCAGCTGAACCGGATGCAGAAGGCAACAAGGTGGTCCTGTCTGGCGACAAAGAAAAACACATTGATGGTCTGATTTTCAATTCACAAACTTTAATTGGCGAAGGCTATCGCGTATTCCATCAGGCGGCTTTAAAAGCCATTCTGGATGACATTAAAGATGACCTCGGTGAATTTGGCGTAACCTTTAACCAGTGGTTTAGCGAAGCCTCTTTAACTGAAAAAATTGATGAAGCGCTGCAAACGCTGGATCAGCGTGGTTATCTGTATGAGCAAGATGGCAACATCTGGTTTAAATCGACTGAGTTTGGCGATGAAAAAGACCGCGTGGTCAAACGTCGTAATGGTCAAACCACTTATTTCGCTTCAGACATTGCGTATCACCTGAACAAATTACAACGTGGCTATACCGACCTGATTGATATCTGGGGTTCTGACCACCACGGTTATATCTCCCGTGTAAAAGCTGCAATTGATGCGATGGGTTATGACTCGAAAAAACTAACCGTTTTACTGGTGCAGTTTGTGAGCTTATGGCGCGGCGGCGAGATGGTTCAGATGTCTTCCCGTTCTGGCCAGTTCGTGACCTTGCGTGACCTGCGTAAAGAAGTCGGCAACGATGCAGCACGTTTCTACTATGTCATGCGTAAATCTGAGCAGCACATCGACTTTGACCTGGATTTAGCGGTCTCACAAAGCAAAGACAATGCGGTGTATTACATCCAGTATGCGCATGCCCGTATCTGCCGTATGCTGGAAAAAGCGGCCAGCACAGGCGTGAATTTTAATGCGCTTGACGCGCGTCAGTTTGCGGCCAAGCTGGAACTGGAGGCTGAAACTGAAATTCTGGCCAAGCTGGCGGCCTATCCTGAAATCGTGACCCGTGCTGCCAATGCCTGCGAACCCCATCAGGTTGGTAACTACTTGAAAGAATTAGCAGCTTTATTTCACGGCTGGTATAATGAACACAAAGTGCTCAATGATGATGCTGCGCTTACTCAAGCCCGCTTATTGCTTTCAGTAAACGTACAACAAACCTTGCGCAATGGTTTAGAATTATTAGGTGTTTCTGCACCTGAAAGCATGTAAACCAAGACATTCTTCTGCTGGGCAGGCGTACCATCACGCACCTGTCCAGCCAATCAGCCAATAATCAGAATAAAGAGGTTCCCTCGTGTTTGGAAAAACGCAACGCGGTGTATCAGAACGACCAAATAAGCCCAAAAAACCACTCATTCCGACCTGGTTAGGCACACTGGTGGTGATTCTGGTCGTGTTATGTTTCGCAGTGGCCTTAATGCTGTGGAAGCCGTGGGAACCTGTGCCACCAAAAGGCCAGATCACTTCTGAACATTATCAGGAAGACACCAACAAGGATTACCGCTTCTATGACCTGCTGCCCCAGCAACAGGTAACACCAATTCCGGAGCAGGCCGTACCTGAAACCCAGGAACAGACGGCAGTGGTGATTGTCGAAGCGCCAATTGTTGAGCCGGCAGCGCCCGCAGCCGCCAGTGAAGCGACGGCGGGCATCACGCCAACTGAACCGCCCGTGGCCGCGCCTGCCAGCTATATTCTGCAGGTCCGCAGCTATACCGATCCGGATGCCGCCGATGCACGTCGAGCTGAAATTATTCTGAATGGTCTGTCCGCCGATGTGGTCAAAACCGTAGAAGGTGGTGAAACCTGGTATCGGGTAATTTCGGGGCCATATACCTCTGCAGAGGCGGCGCTAATTGCTCAGCAAACCCTGCAACATAGCGGGATTGATTCGATTGTGGTGAAACGCCAATAATAAAAAAGATGCGCAAGCATCTTTTTTTATAGCTTCAAATTTTGTTTAGGCCAACTGTGCCTCTAGCTTCTGTTCACGAGCGAACGCCCGCTGATAGCCCTCGCGCTGTGCTAGTCGCTGCAGATAACGCTCAATCTGCGGATATTTGCCATCAGTACGGCTTTGCAAGGCCTGTAGCGGAAAGGCCATCTGAATATCGGCAAAGGAAAATGTGCCGGCAAAATAGTCATGTGTGGCCAGATAATCTTCCAGAAACTGGATATGATCTTTGAGTCGCGGCTGAATAAAACCCTGCCGGATACCTTCACTGACTTTTGCTGCCACCGGACGAATCAGCCAGGGTGCGCGCTGCGGCACTTTACTGGCCACCAGCTGCATCACCAGCAATGGCATCAGTGAACCTTCGGCATAGTGCATCCAGTAACGGTACTGCTGCTGATCGGCCGGATGTGTTGGCTTGAACTGCTGCGCCGGATCATACTGTTCCTGTAAATACTCTAAAATCACCGCAGATTCGGCAATCGGCTGCCCACCATCTGTCAAAATTGGTGCTTTACCCAGCGGATGCACCCGTTTTAACTCTGGTGGCGCGGCAAAACTCGGTAAACGGCGATAAAATTCAATCTGATAAGGCTGGCCCAGTTCTTCCAGGGCCCACAAAATACGGAAGGAACGCGACTGTTCCAGATGATGCACAGTAATCATAATGATACTCTGATTGTTTTTCTTGAAATAAAGAACCACCGGCTACCTTGACCGGTTGCAGCAACTCAGCATCATCAAGCCCATCCATCGATCGCGACGCTTGGGCCTGAAGTTCAATTCATCATGCCTGCTTAACGTGAAGCACGCATTTTATCTGGCAGGGCCGGTGCTTCCAGCCGTGGCCCATTATAATCTGGAATGCTGCCAAAACGCGGGTCCTGATTGACCCACTGGTCACGTGCCTCGCTCAGCTCGTCCTGGGTACGTCCGACAAAGTTCCACCATAGTAAAATCGCGGATTCAAATGGCTCACCGCCCAGTAACAGTACGCGTGCACCCTGGTGCAGTTCAATCTCAATGTCCTGCAGACCCGGCTCCAGCACCACCATATTGTCTTCGTTCAGTTCATGCTGGTTAATATGCGCCGTGCCTTCTAGCGCCATAAAGCCATATTCAAAGGCCGGATTCAGCTGAAGCCGGGTGCGCACCGTTTCTGCCGCAGTTAAGTCCACTGCCAGTAACGGGCTATGCACCTCAACCGGCGAGCGGGTTTCCAGAAACTCTCCGACCAGTACGGTAAATTCAACCCCATCTCGTGACACCACCGGTAATTCAGGATAATGGTCAAAACGCGGCGGCATATTGCGCTTGGCATCCGGCAAGGCAATCCACAGCTGGGCCGCATGCATGTGGGTTTCCTGCTCTGGCGCGACTTCGGTATGCGAAATCCCCTGCCCGGCTGTCATCAGGTTGACCTGTTTCGGCCGGATCAATTGTTTGGAACCGACACTATCGGTATGCATGAGGGTGCCTTCAATCATCCAGGTAAAGGTTTGCAGGCCGATATGCGGATGTGGTCCGACATCTAGCCCGTCACCCTGCGGAAAGCTGACCGGACCGGCATGGTCTAAAAAGCACCAGGCGCCAATCATGCGTTTATGACGGCTGGGCAAGGCGCGTTTAATGACGGTGCCCTGCCCGATTTCTGCACGGCGCAGCGGCACTTCCTGAATAAACTGCTGGATATATTTTTCACAATCGTCTGAATGGGACAGTTCGGTATAGTTGGCATTGGTCATAGTTGTATCCTAACTCTGGCGATGTTCCATGTCGCTCATCTTGTTGTTTATCTTATACGCGGATGCTGCATGAGTTTGCTATAGTTCAGTTAATATGCAGCATTCTCCTGGCAGAACAATCAAAAAATCGCTTTTTGTTGTAAGGATTCATGTGAGCACCAGCGCACAATTTCCTCTCTTTTCCTGCCGTTTTGAGGCTTTTTTTCAGCAAATTACCCATATTTAGGGAGGTCTTTTTTTAATCGTCAAAGCTATACTATTACTTTGATTTTATTAAAGACTTGGGGCAATTCTATGAAGATGGGAAATCGGATTAGAATGTCGACGAATTCAACAGATCTTGCACCCGATGATTCGGATCGACATATTTTACAAGCGTCAGAGTGCGACCTGGAAAGTCGTCAGGCCCTGGAACAGGCCCTGCAAGATCCGGCTGCCCGTATTCCGCCCCAGTTTGAAGACTATTTTTATAAATTCCAGACCATTCACCAGAAGCTGTATTTACAACAGGTCAATCACATTGGTCAGCTGGCATTTTTACTGTACTTTTTCGCCGATTATTTTGTACTGCCCGATGTCAGTCTGCTCTCCGGTATCGCCAGAGTCATCGTGATTGTACTGGCCATCAGCATTAATTATTTCCTGTTCAAATATGTGAAAGATATCCGGATCCATGACCAGATTTTACCGGTCGGCACGCTGGTTTGTGCCGGCCTGTGGTTTTATCTGATGTCCTTGTCGAACAGCCCCTATATCGATATCTATATCTATGCCTCGGTCATTTTTGTGGTGCTGGCCAATTTGTGTATTCAGGTGTGCTTTAAGCCGGCGCTATATACCTCGTTTTTAATCAGTACCGTGGTGTTTTTAGGCGTATCTAACTTAACCAGTGCCATTGAAACCATCATTTTTGCGCTGGTCTATCTGCCAATCTGGCTGTTCAGTTTATATATCAGCTGGACCAATACCCTGAATGCACGGCGTAATTTTCTCAGAACCATGCTAAATGACTGGAATTTCCATATTCTGCAAGAGCTGGCACATACCGACGAGCTGACCCAGCTCAGCAACCGCCGCCAGTTTGTGCATATTGCCGAGCATAAGGTACATGAATGGCCGCAGCATGCTTCGACCTGCCTGCTGATGTTTGATGTCGATTATTTCAAGCAGATTAATGACACTCATGGTCATGACGTCGGTGATCAGGTGCTGCAGACCATTGCCGATATTGCCCGTAAGGAAATGCGGCGCAAGGATATTCTGGCGCGTTTTGGTGGCGAGGAATTTACTGCTTTACTCACCGAAACCAGTCTGCAGGATGCACTGCTGATTGCCGAACGTTTAAGAACCAAAATTGCTCAGCACCGGATTTATATTGGCCAGAATATCAGCCTGAATTTTACCGTTTCGATTGGGGTATCTGAACTTAAAGCCGAGCAGCCCGATTTAACCACATTAATTAAAGAAGCTGATATTGCCTTATATGCGGCCAAACAGCATGGGCGTAATTGTGTACTGCACTATGATATTGGCATGAGCGAACCGAAAAAACCGGCCTGCCCGTCCAATATTTCCTGGGTGGTTTAAATACAAAAAGAGCGCCGAGGCGCTCTTTTTTAAATAATTTCGGGCTTCTAAACTGCCGCGCACCTTGCGCCGATTTTAAAAGCAATGCTTTAAAATGGGCTCATGGCGTAATTCAGGCACAAAGCAATGCTTCGTAAAACCCCACTGCCGCGGGCACAGCCCTTGGCGTAATTCAGGCGGACAGCAGTACTATCCGAAAGCCCTGAATTACTCCCATTCAATTGTTGCAGGTGGTTTAGACGATACGTCATATACCACACGTGAAACGTCTTTAATCTCGTTCATGATACGAGTTGAAATACGATCTACCAGATCATATGGCAGGTGCGCGAAACGTGCTGTCATAAAGTCAACTGTTTCAACGGCACGCAGGGCAACAACCCAGGCATAACGACGGCCATCACCCACCACCCCAACAGATTTCACTGGCTGGAATACAGCAAAGGCTTGTGCAGTTTTGTCATACCAGCCGCTGGCACGCAGTTCCTGCATAAAGATGTCATCAGCCAGACGTAAAATGTCGGCATATTCTTTTTTCACTTCACCCAGAATACGCACGCCCAAACCTGGACCCGGGAATGGATGACGGTAAATCATGCTGTGTGGCAGACCTAAAGTGGTGCCCAGTTTACGTACTTCATCTTTAAACAGGTCACGTAACGGTTCAACCAGTTCAAAAGCCAAATCATCCGGTAAACCACCCACGTTGTGGTGTGATTTAATTACATGCGCCTTGCCCTGTTTGCTGGCGGCAGATTCAATCACGTCTGGATAAATCGTACCTTGTGCCAGGAATTTCACACCATCTAATTTACGTGCTTCTTCAGCAAACACTTCAATAAATTCACGACCAATAATCTTACGTTTCGCTTCAGGATCAGTGACCCCTGCCAGTGCAGACAGGAAACGATCTTCCGCATCGGCGCGAATCACGCGGATCCCCATGTTGTCAGCAAACATTTGCATAACCTGGTCGCCTTCGTTTAAACGCAGCAAACCGTTGTCTACGAATACACAGGTCAACTGATCGCCAATTGCTTTATGCAGCAATGCAGCAACCACAGAAGAGTCCACACCGCCTGACAGACCCAGCAGTACTTTTTCATCGCCAATCTGTTCACGTAGCTGTTCTACACGCAGGTCGATAATGTGCTCTGGTGTCCACAGACCGCGACAGCCACAAATCTGGTGTACGAAGTTCGACAGTAATTCCGCACCTTTAGAAGTGTGCGTTACTTCCGGGTGGAACTGGATGCCGTAGAAACGACGTGTTTCGTCAGATACCATGGCAATTGGGCAGCTTGGAGTTTGCGCTGTCACCTGGAAACCTTCCGGAATACGGGCAACTTTATCGCCGTGGCTCATCCAGACATGCAGCTGGTTTTCACGGTCTTGCAGGTTACCAATCAGCTGGTCACGCACCACGATGTCTACTTCTGCATAGCCAAACTCATGGACAGTACCTGGCTCAACTTTACCGCCAAGCTGTTCGCACATGGTTTGCAGGCCATAACAAATGCCCAATACCGGCACACCCAGTTCAAACACCACTTGTGGTGCACGCGGGCTGCCTTCCTGGTGAACGCTTTCAGGTCCACCCGACAAGATGATACCGTTTGGATTAAATGCACGAATGTCTTCTTCAGACATGTCATAGGCATACATTTCAGAATATACGCCAGCTTCACGAACACGACGTGCGATGAGCTGACTATATTGAGAACCGAAATCCAGAATCAGGATACGATCTTCAGTAATTTGAGTATTGGTAGTCATGACAAACAACTATGAGAGGCAAACGAATATAAGCGCCGTATTCTAGCATTTTTTCTGCGCATTAAACACAAGATTCAGATCAGTCTGTGTGGATCTCCGAATCAGGCCGCTACCGGCAGATGTTCCCGACCCTCTTCTTTATTATCTATTTAGGCAAAAAATAAGGCAGCCGGAGCTGCCTGTACTGAATGACGGGAAAATTATTTCCCTGCATTGCATCTTATTTTTCAATCAGATGATCCAGGCTCAGTTTACCTGCACCTTGTAACACCAGCAGCAGGAAACCGCCTGAAATCGCCAGGTTCTTCATCAGGTTAACCGCATCTTCCGGTGCGCCATGGAACATAAATGCAGTCAGCAAACTGAATACTGCCAGTGCCAATGCCACCAGACGGGTTTGCAGACCCAGTAAAATCGCCAGACCACCACCCAGCTCCAGCAGAATCACCAGTGGCAACAGGCCACCCGGCACGCCCATCGCTTCCATATAGCCCACCGTTGCGCTATAGCCGGCAATTTTACCCCAGCCCGACACAATAAAAATATAAGCCAACAAGACACGCGCCAGTAGCAGCGACAGGTTGTTCAAAGCAGGGGTTTGAAAGATTTTGGCAACCACAGTATTTGGATTAAACATGAGAGAACCTACAGCAGATCAGTAAAAAGATGCTGCTATCTTAGGGACTGGCCGAATATCAAAAAATCACCATTTCAAAGATGTATCGTTGCAAATTTAGAATGAGGACAGCGGAAATTTATTTACGTTTTTCTACTGACTTTCACCAACCGGACTGATAGGATTTGACTACATTTCTGCTTGTTTTTCCCTCATGGAACTGATTGATTTTATCCTGCATGTTGATGCGCATTTACTTGAGTTCATTACCAATTATGGGGTCTGGATTTATGCCATCCTGTTTCTGATTATCTTTGTTGAAACCGGTCTGGTGGTGATGCCCTTTTTACCGGGGGACAGCCTGTTATTTGCAGCCGGTGCTTTAGCGGCCTCGACCGGTGCCATGGACCCGTGGTTATTGGGCGGCTTACTGTTTATTGCCGCTGTCCTCGGCGATACCCTGAACTATCATATTGGTAAATATATTGGACCGCGGGTATTTGAAATTGAATCACGCTTTATTAATAAAAAACACCTGATTGCCACCCAGCAATTCTTTGCCAAGCATGGCGGTAAAACTATTATTTTTGCCCGTTTTGTGCCTTTTGCCCGCACCTTTGCCCCTTTTGTTGCCGGTGCCGGGAGCATGAACTATAAATACTTTCTAACCTATAACGTAGTGGGCGCTTTCTGCTGGATTGGCTCATTTATTACCCTGGGTTATCTGTTTGGTAACATGCCAATTGTGAAAGAGAATTTTACCTATCTGATTTTTGGCATCATTATTTTAAGTGTCTTGCCGGGGGTGATTGGTTTTGCCCGCCAGAAGCTGAAAAAGCAGGTCCGCGCTTAAGCGAAAAAGCGCAGAATAACCGGAAAAGCACACAGCACCAGCAACATGGCCGATCCTTTATACAAGAGATCGGCTTTTATTTGCTTGGATTCTCCCGATAAAATCGCGCGACCAAAAGACATCCAGAACAGCGCAGTCGGCAACAGCACCAGACAGAACACTGCATAAACCATCAAGAAATTGGTCGGATTATCCCAGGTTTCAGTCGGTAAAATCCCGGCAGCAAAAAGTAGTGCCTTGGGATTTTTTAAGGTGGCAAAAAACAGCTGATGCGGGCGGATAGACGGGTTGAGCTGGTTATGCTTGACCAGATGTGCATGCTTCCACAAATGAAAAGCCGTCCACAGCACATATAGTGCGCTCAGGCCATGCAGAATATGGCTTAAATACGGCCAGATTGGGACGGTCAGATGAATCAGCAGCGCCCACAAACTGATGGCATATAAATAGCCGAGCAGCTCGGCAGGCACAAATAAACTGGTTCTGGCAACTCCATGTTGATGTGCTGAACTTGCAAGCAAAGCATTGGTTGGTCCCGGAATAAGCAGAACCGCAATCATTGCCAGCACAAACAGCCAACTTTCAATCATAGACACCTGAAATTACCTGAAATTAGGCGCACACCTTATATTAATTTGATAAAAACTGACAAGTTTTTCTCACGACTGGGAGGATATTTGGACAGATAAAAAAGCCTTTATTTTTATTTAAATTTAAGATTTTTAATAATTTATTCTGAAACATTTTGCTAAGATTTTTCACGCCGTGACTCGCATAAACTGCCAGCCCAGCGTGAAAAATGCGAAGCCTTAACTGGCCTGCTTGGTGCGTACAACAATTGGACAGCCTTTAAAACGCGCCGCCTGCACAATCGCTTCCTGCTCGCCCAGCACCCGTGCCAGTTCAGTATTTTTGGTATTCGATGATTGTCCCATATTGACCGAAACACTTGGGCCAATGCCCCAGCCGCCACGACTGCCCCAGCCTCCGCCAAGACCCACCCCCACACCAACGCCGGTCCGTTTAGGCGCCTGTACGCCCTGATCAATATAGGACTGAATCCGGTTATATTCGCTTTGCAGCTGCTGACAGTTCAGCGCCTGATAATGTGTAGGCGAGACATAGGTCGGTTTAACCGTCGTGGCACAGGCACCCAGCAGCAAGGTTCCGGCAGCCAGCAGGCTGATATACAGTGTTTTCATGCCCATCTCAGGATTGTTTCTGTTCAATCTCATTGAACAACGATTGATAGGCCTGCGTCAATTTATGATCTGTAGCAAAATGAATAAGCGGCAGATTTTTATGATGCGACTCTTTCATGATGACTGAGGGTGGCAGCATGCTGTTAAATACCGGTAACTGCTCCTCTTTCAGCTGCTCGACCACTTCTCGTGGCAGCTTGGCCTGGGCCTGGAACTGGTTCACCACAATGCCTTCAATCTCCAGCTCGGCATTATGATCTTCCTGGGTTTCCAGCACATTTTCAATCAGGCTGTGCAGGGCACGTTTGGAAAACACATCGCAGTCAAACGGAATTAATACCCGGTCAGCCGCAATCAGCGCCGATAAGGTAAAGAAATTAAACGCCGGCGGTGTATCAATAAAGACCCGCTCATAACGCCCGGCCAGTGAGGCCAAGGCATCCCGCAATTTATAGATTTTATGTTTGCTTTCTAAGGCATGGGCCAGACTGCCCAGGTCCGGACTGGCTGGAATTACATCCAGATTTGGAAAGGGCGATTGATGCACATAGGCTTCCAGACCTTTGGCGCGGCTTTTTAAGATCGAGCCCAAGGCATTGCCAATTAAGCCTTTGCTTTGGGTATTGCCCAGCACTTCTTCAAAATAGTTCTGGATATTTGGCTCTAGTGCCGGCTTATGGGTGGAATAGGTGGCATCATCACCCAGTAAATACTGGCTGGAGTTGGCTTGCGGGTCCAAATCAATGACCAGGGTTTTAAAGCCCTGATGGGCACTGATGGCGGCCAGATTGACCGTAATACTGGATTTTCCAACGCCGCCTTTCTGGTTAAAGACCACACGTGTTCGCATGTCTATCCCTCTGATTTTATATTCTAATTGGCTCAAGTGTAGCGAAGTATAGCCGAGAGATAGACATTATTGTCGAACAATTAACCAAAACTTGGCTTGATCATTACCAAGGCGATAATCGCCAGTAATGCAACCAGGGCTATGCCCCAGCCGGCGCGGCGTTGCACCAGTAAAATACTGTCCGTTTTACGGTAGGCTTTCATTAACGAAGACAGCATCACCAGGAATAAAATGATTTTGGCATAAAACCAGGTTTCGACCTGAAAATCCTTTAATGCCAGCAGCACAATTCCGGTTACTACTATCAGCGTAACCGATAAATGTTGTAGCGCCACCCATAGTGTGCGTCCGGCCGGATTGGGCTGGTTGCCCTGCACGCCTTTAAATAAGGTCAGGCCACGGGCCAGCAGAATGACCAGCAATACGCTGATGCTGGTCATATGAATAATTTTAAGTAAAAGTTGGGTTTCCATGAACTGTTCTGATCTCTATTTCTTGTTCGGGGTTATTGTTTCGGGGCGTGGGCACATTCCGGGCTTGAGGTATCCTGTCCTTGCCATTCATCCTGAACAAAAGCATGAATTGCCAGCGCATGAATCTTGCTTGGACTTAACAGATCACCGACCGCGGCATAGACCTGTTGATGGCGCTGCACCAGACGTAAACCGGCAAACTGTTCACTGACGATTACCACCTTAAAATGAGATTCCTTCCCCGGATAATAGCCGCCGTGGCCAGAAGATTCATTCACCACGTCTAAATGTGTCGGGTTCAGGGTGTGTAAGCGTTCAATCAGTTGTTGTTCTATACTCATGATCATGCATCCAAAAAGGCCTGAGATTGATCTTAGTATACCCTGTTCTTTTTGCG
Source organism: Acinetobacter sp. YH01025 (assembly GCF_013420185.1). Lineage (NCBI taxonomy): Bacteria > Pseudomonadati > Pseudomonadota > Gammaproteobacteria > Moraxellales > Moraxellaceae > Acinetobacter > Acinetobacter sp. YH01025. Next base: position 15,514 of record NZ_VOYR01000019.1, read on the forward strand.
ATATTGTGGCGACCGGCTGAAAACCACCTTTTTCCCGCTTGAACCGCCGCTATTGGCTGATTTCACAGCAGAAATCATCTAAACCTTGGTCAAAATGGCTTTTATTTATGCAATCAGCACAAGTTTTTTCACAAAGTTATTGACCCTGTTTTTGCATAATGTATTATACACCGCATGCGGGAATAGCTCAGTTGGTAGAGCACAACCTTGCCAAGGTTGGGGTCGCGAGTTCGAGTCTCGTTTCCCGCTCCAAATTCTTTTTTGTTCATTTTTTAAAGTAAAAAATTGATCGACCCTGCGGGAATAGCTCAGTTGGTAGAGCACAACCTTGCCAAGGTTGGGGTCGCGAGTTCGAGTCTCGTTTCCCGCTCCAAATTCAAAAAGCCCTGATCGAAAGATTGGGGCTTTTTTCTTGTTGATTTTATTATATTTTTTAAAAACTCTTCTTCCTTTGTTATTCGATTCAATAAAAAATATTCTTAATGTAATTTGTATTTTGTGACCAAGATGTGACCATAGCGTGCCCACAACAAAAAAAATGGTCTCAATTGATCTTAAATGTCCTCAATCGATCACCACTTTCAGAGCTTTTTTGAAGGCAAAAAATCACCCTGTTCTCTTCCAAACAAGGTATTTTTTACCAAATGATCAATAATTTGTGACCATTTCACTTTTTGATGTGACCATTTGTGACCAAACTACTGACTAACAGATTGTTCTTTATTGTCTTTTTCAAAAACAAATAAATCCCCTACCTGTACATCCAAATAATCACAAATTCGATCGATGGTCTCCAAATCAATTCGAGTCAATTCGCCATTATAAAGCTTATGCAAAGTTGTCTTATTAATGCCTGTACCACGAATTAAGTCAGCTACACGCATTTTTCTTTCAGCCAACAATATTGGTAGCTTACAAATAACCATTAATTTTTCCTCTAATACAATGAAAATTTAATTGCATTTAATTAAATTTGAGGTTATTTTAGGTCTAAGGATGAAAAATTCCTTACATCCGATGAATTACGCTAGGAATACAATTATGTCATATACCTATCTCACAGCCCAGCAACTGGCTGAAAAAATCCAGTACGACGCTCGTACCATTCGCAACCAGCTGAAGGACAGTGTCTTTATTGAAGGTGTTCACTACATCCGTCCTTTTGGTGGCCGCAAAATTCTTTTTGTTTGGGAACGTATTGAAACTGAAATGCTTAAATTCACTGGTTTAAGCATGGATGCTTTGCAATAAGGCTTAGGAGGTTTAACTGATGGCTACCATCCGGGAACGAAGTGGCAAACTGATTGCCGACTTTCGCTACATGGGCATTCGTTGCAGAGAAACAACCAATCTTGAAGACAATGCCTATAACCGTCGCATTTTGAAAAAACGTCTCGAACAGCTTGAGGCAGAAATCACACTGGGCACTTTTGAATACGAAAAGTACTTTCCAAAAAGTAAACGTGTCGATGATTTTAAGGAAAAAAGAAGTCAGCAAATCGCTGTACAAACTAGGGTTCCTCTTTTTAAAGAGTTTACTGAATTGTGGTTTAAGCAGAAACAAGTTGAATGGAGAACCTCATACCAGCAAAAGGTTTCAATTGTAATCAAAAACTATTTGATTCCTGCTTTTGGTAATCAGGTTCTCTCGAAAATCAAGAAGTCAGACTTGCTGAACTTCCGTGCCTCTCTCGCCAAAGTGACACACGGAAAAGATCAGACAAGTCTAAAAGCATCGAGGATCAATCAAATCATGACGCCTTTACGTATGATACTCAATGATGCGGCTGAACGATACGAGTTTGAGTCGCCTTATAAAAATATTAACAATCTGAAGGAAAGCAAGATTGAAGTCACACCTTTTTCTCTGGAAGAGGTGCATAAAATTCTTACCACAGTGCGTGAAGACTTCCGCCCCTATTACACCATTCGCTTTTTTACGGGTATGCGTACCAGTGAAATCGATGGTCTGCAATGGAAAAATATCGACTTACAACGTCGTGAAATCCATATCAGAGAAGCGTTAGTGAATGGTGTGCTTGGTGGAACCAAAACTTATGGTTCTGACCGTACCATCCAAATGAGTGATCGGGTTTATCAGGCCTTCCTACAACAGAAAAGCTTAAATAATGGCAAATCAGAGTTTGTATTCTGCAATCGTGACGGTGGACCTCTCGATTACCGTCTGGTGAATAAACGTGTCTGGCATCCGATCTTGCGCTTTCTAGGATTGAAGCCTAGAAGAGCCTATCAAACACGTCATACCGCAGCAACACTCTGGCTGTCGGCGGGAGAGAATCCGGAATGGATCGCACGTCAATTGGGGCATTCAACGACTGAAATGCTATTCCGGGTCTATAGCCGTTACATCCCCAATGTTACGCGTCGCGATGGCAGTGCTTTTGAAGCCATGCTGGAAAAACTAAATACAGAGGAGCTTGCACATGAATAGTAAAGCTTTCTTTGGTGGTGTGGTCGTCAGTCCTGAAGCAGATATGGTCGCTCGTGAATTAATCCATGAGCTACACATTCCCAAACTGCACAATCTGGCATTTTTGCTGGAGATCAACAAATGCTTCGATGATCACCAGGCGTTGAGACTCTGGTTACAGCGAATGTTGGATGAAGGGCAAGCCCATTACGATGACTTGGCCCAACAGGCCCGTCTCCGCTTAATGAGTCTCGCTCACTAATAAAACAAACACAGACAGAAGGTCATCCAATCGATGACCTTAGCCCCTCTATATCTATAAAAAGGTGAACACATGCATAAAGATATTTCAATTTGGATGCCACTCTATATTGGCGACCTACAGGCAAAATTTGCACGAATGACGGCAGAACAAATTGGTGCGGCACTGCTGTTAATGATGGATTTCTGGAAAAATGGTGCCATCCCTCATGACCTAGCTACTGTATGTAGCATCACGAAATTACCTCAGCACACCAAGGCTAAAACTTTGTTGAATACGCTGATGGCTCTGGAATTGTTTGAAGTCGAGTCTGAGCAGATTCATTCAAGTTTTTTAACCAGTTTAAAAAGCCAGGCATTGCAAAATCAGCAAATGAAATCTGATAAAGCTAAAAATGCAGCTCAAGCACGCTGGAATAAATCCGCAAGTAATGCTCAAGCATCAACCAAGCAACGAAAAGTAAATGCTCAAGCAGCTCCTGAGAAGAGCTCGAGTATTACTCAAGCCATGCTTGAATCATGCCCTTCATCTTCATCTTCATCTTCATCTTCATCTTCATCTTCATCTTCATCTTCATCTTCATCTTCATCTTCATCTTCAAATTTTGAAGAAAAAAATGAGAGTTTTTTAGAAAATTCAAAATGGATTTAGGAGATCAGCCATGAATACCATGCTTAAAACACTCCAGTTTCGCGCAGAAACAATAGAAACACTCTGCCCTACCCATCATATACCCCTGATGGAAATCGCCGGTCACAGGCTCTGTAAATTGTGTGCCAAAGAAACCGTCCATCACTCACATGCAGCCTATGCAGATGAGCTGCAACAGCGATTGCTACAACAGAAAATTAAAAATTCAGGGCTCAATAAACGTTACCTGGATCGTGGCTTCAAGAATTATGTAGTTGCATGCCCTGCACAAGACGATACCATCAAACTATGTCAGGCCTTTGCACAGCAGATTATTTCTGACCACAACCCGAACATGTTGATGATTGGTACACCGGGTACAGGTAAAACCCATCTGAGTGCATCAATTATTCGCAACATTCTGCATAATAGTACAAAATCTGCACGCTACTATACCAGTGCAGAAATCGCTCAAAAAATGATGGATACCTGGTCAGATGCTTCACGCTCTGAGAAAGAAGTTATCGACCATTTCTCCAGTTTTGATTTATTGGTGATTGATGAATATGGCCTGCATGACCGGCATGAAAAACGCCTGGAGATGGTGCATAAGATCTTATATAGTCGTTATGACAATATGAAATCTACCCTGCTGATTTCCAATTTCACAGTCCAAAATATGCAGCGGGATTTAGGTGTCCGATTATGGTCACGATTACATGAAAACAATTTGATTGTAGTACCGTGTTATTGGGATGATCGACGAATAAGCGGATAGCCAAACTCTTTGCTCAAGCCAATTATCTTCCGAGATAATTGGCTTTCTTTCTAAAGATTCAGAACATCTAACCCAGCAGATAACTCTCGGTTTCCACAATCAATATCCTATTAAGTTTGAACGGCTTTGTTGCACAAAGATTTCATAACTATATGATTTTAAAAGTTTTGATTATTTTTTGATCCAAAATTAAATTTATTTAAATCAGATGCTTACATATTTATGCAACAAAGCCGTGGTAAAGGAATCAACAGAAACGTAGCTAAAGCAATAGAAATAATTAAGCCTTTAGCTGAGTTAGGTGATTCTAAAGCGCAAGAAAATCTTAAATGGTATGTAGAGCATCCAAATCAATATTAATTAAGATTGTCTAAAATTAACATAATACACGTTATACGAAGTCCTAAAAATGAGTTTATGATACTGATTTTTATGTGTTTTTTAAAGTTTAAAGTCTGGACTAGTGTCTAGGCTTTTTCATTTCGTATAACAGCCATTATGTTAAATAGAGATAAGACATACTCTAATTTTAGAGTTTTCTTTTAGGTATGATATAAAAATATACAAGCCTAACAGTTTAGTTTAAAGGTTAAAAATTGAATAAATTAACAAATATTTTTATGGCTTTAGGAGTTTGCCTTTCAATGGAAACATTTGCAGAACCTGTTTTTTCTAATGATTTATTAGCGAAAGCAGAAAATGGAGATACTTCTGCTCAGTTAGAATTAGCCGAGATTTATCTATATGGTCATGGTGTTGATTCAGATGAAAATCAAGCTGAAGTTTGGGCTCTTAAATCAGCAGAAAATGGAAATGTAGCAGCAATGTTTTGGTTAGCTGATGGATATGTTACTTATGCTAGATTAATGGAAGATGATGACAAAAACGATTCTTTAGAACATTTCCAAAAAGCTTTTAAGTGGTTTCAGAAAGCCTCAGAAAATGGCCATTCTGAATCAATGGTTGAGTTAGCTGATCTATATACTCGTGCAGATAGCGGAATAGAAGTTAATATTAATAAAGCTTTTGAACTTCGTGAAAAGGCTGCAAAGTTAGGTAATAAGAAAGCAATGCGAAGTCTTTCCGTTATGTATCGTGATGGTATAGGTATTCCTAAAAATACTGATTTAGCTCAAAGTTGGTGGGATAAGTCTGAAAATTAGTTTTAATATTTCCTAAAATTAACATAATACACGTTATGCGAAATTAGAAAAATGAGTTTATTACACTGATATTTATCTGTTTTTTAAATTTTAGACCTGGGTTGGTGCCCAGGTTTTTTTATTGCGTATAACCACCATTATGTTAAATACATAAATAGGCATTAAAGGTGAATGGACATTCCAGACAGAATTGTTCAGTATCTTTTAGTTTAGTTAGATGGTTGATATCACATGAAAAGAGTTTATTTGGTAACAGGTGCAACTAGGGGGATTGGTAGAGCAATCTGTCAGAAAATAATTGATGATGGTAATGAAGTTATTGGTATTGCAAGAAATATAGAAAATATAGAATTCCCTGGAAAATTATATCAATGTGATTTAAAAAATATTGAGCAGACTCAAGAAGTGCTAGAAAGTATTTCAGCTTCTTATCAGGTCAATGGAATCGTTAATAATGCTGGAATTAGTCTACCTGAGCCCTTAGGTGGAATTAATTTAGAATCTTTAAATGATGTCTGGAACTTAAATGTTCGGACAGCTATTCAAGTTACGCAACATTTTATTGAAGATCTAAAGAAACAAAATTCAGGAAGGATCATTAATATTGGAAGTCGTGCTATGTATGGCTCTAAAGAAAGAACATCTTATGCTGCCGCGAAGAGTGCTTTGGTCGGGTGTACACGTACATGGGCTTTAGAGCTAGCGGATTATGGTATTACAGTGAATTGTGTTGCTCCTGGACCAATTGAAACAGAACTTTTCAGAAAGACTAGACCAAAAGGAAGTGATGCTGAAAAAGCACTATTAGATAAAATACCTCTTGGTAGAATAGGTACGCCAGAGGATGTTGCTAATGCTGTTTCATTTTTACTTTCAGATAATTCAAGCTTCATTACAGGTCAAGTAATTAATGTTGATGGTGGCGGAAGTCTATAAAGCTTTAATTGTACTAGCTCAAACCTGATCTGACAGTTACCCATTTTTTCTCTGTACACGACAAATTTCACAGAACCCTTATCCTATCAGGATTCTGCTTTCTTAAAATTGCCAAAATTTCCTTAAACTCTTCTTTTTTCCCAAAACCAATTAAACGCTGAATCGCCATTTGAAC